>DASUON010000398.1:0-4202 GCA_036276615.1 Burkholderiaceae bacterium | reverse complement strand
CACCACGGGAGAGAGAGAAAACAATTCGGTTCATCGGGATTTACCTCGTGAACCGATTGTCGAAAAACTTTAGAACGGTAAAAGCGTTAAAAAGAACCGGGAAAGCCAGCCAAATGTCAGCGCATCGTTTTGCGCCCCACGGCCGCGCGACAACACACGCACATTCGCGATCTGGGTGGAAGACACCACATTGCCCGACTGTATGGTGCGCGGATCGACCGTGCCCGAGAATTGCAGCACGTCCACGTTCTGGTTGACGCCAATCTGCTTTTCGCCAATCACCACCAGGTGCCCATTGGGCAGCACCTCGGTCACGGTGGCGGTGATGTCGCCCTTGAAGGTGTTGCTGCTGGTGGTGCTGCCATCGCCACTGAAATTGTTGTTGGTTTCAGCACCGGCGCCCAACTTCCCGAGCAGCGAACTGGTGGCACTCACAAAGGGCAACGCCGACACCGACGCCCCCAACTCGGACTCCCGGTTCACGCTGGAGGTGGACGCCTGCGACGCGCTCAGGCTTTCCTGGATGCGCACGGTGATCGAGTCCCCCACCAGGCGGGCACGGTGGTCCTCGAACGCCGGGCGGAAAGTAGCGGTCGAATACAAACTGCCCGTGACCGGCTGCGCGGCCGGCTGTGCGGTGGGCTGCGTTTGCGGGTAAGCGATCTGCTGCGGCGCCTTGGCCAAATCCACGTCCGGCACCTGCGACAGGGTGTTGCACCCTCCCAGCGTCGCCAGCACGGCCCACACGACCGCACCACGCCCGGTCAGCAAAACGGATTTCATGCAAAGTCTCCAGGTGGCATCAGGCGGTCGGTCACAGCTGCGTCAGTCGCTGCAGCATCTGGTCGGAGGTCTGGATCGACTTGGAGTTCATTTCGTACGCACGCTGGGTCTGGATCATGTTCACCAGTTCCTGCACCACGTTCACGTTCGACGACTCCAGAAAGCCCTGCAACACTTGCCCAAAACCTTCCGTACCGGCGGTACCGGTGGTCGGGTTGCCCGAAGCAACGCTCTCGCTGAACAGGTTCTGCCCACGCGGCTCCAACCCAGCCGGGTTGATGAAGTTGGCCAGATCAATGGTGCCCGCCTGTTGCGGTGTCGGGTTGTTGCCAATGATCGCACTGACCACACCATCCTTGCCGATCGTCACGCTGCGTGCATCGGCTGGCAAGGTCACCCCTCCCAACACGCGGTAACCACTGCTGGTCACCAGCTCGCCCTGCGCACTGACTTTGAACGAGCCATCGCGCGTGTAGGCGGTGCTACCGTCGGGCATCTCGACCTGGAAAAACCCATTGCCATTGATGGCCACATCCAGATTGTTGTTGCTTTCCTGCAGATTGCCCTGGGTGTAGGTGCGGGCGGTGGCCACCGTGCGCACCCCCAGGCCCAGTTGCAGGCCGGTGGGCAGTTCGGTCTGTTCGCTCGTGTTGCCGCCCACCTGGCGCAGGTTCTGGTAAATCAGGTCTTCAAACTGGGCCGTGCCGCGCTTGAAGCCCGACGTGGACACGTTCGCCAGGTTGTGAGAAATCACATCCAGCTGGGTCTGCTGGGCCTGCATGCCGGTCTTGGCGATTTGCAGCGAATTGATCATGGCAATACTCCTGGAATGGGTGGCTCAGCTTCAGCCATTGAGGCTCAGCAACTGGCTGGCACTCTGGTCGTTCTTCTCGGCGTTTTGCAGCATCTTCATCTGGATTTCGAACTGGCGCGCCACCGAAATCATGCCCACCATGGCCTCGATCGGGTTGACGTTCGAACCCTCCAACATGCCATCGGCCAGACGGGCATCGGGATCCTGCGGCAACGTGTCCACACTGCGAAACAACCCATCCTCACCACGCTTGAGCGGCGCGTCCTGGTTCGGCGTCACCAGCTTGAGCTGCCCCACCTGGTTGATCACCTGCCCGGGCACCTGGGCACTCACCGTGCCATCTGCCGCGATCGACACCTGCGCATTCTCGGGAATGCTGATGGGCGCCCCCACGGTGTCCAGCATCGGAAGCCCCGCATGCCCGACCAACTCACCGGTGGCAGACACCTGCAAAGCACCGGCGCGGGTATAGGCCTCGGTGCCGTCCAGCCCCTGGATGGCAAAGTAGGCATCGCCGACCGCCGCCACATCCAGGCTGCGACCGGTCGAGGTCATGTTGCCCGGTGTATTGAGGTGCCCCGCCGTGGCTTCCAGCGCCTGCACCCGCGTGCTGGCGCCGTCGCCACGCAAAGGCACGGCACGGAAGGTCGCCAACTCCGCCCGGAACCCGTTGGTGTTGACGTTGGCCAGGTTGTGCGACAGCACCTGTTGCCGGTGCATGGCCGCATTGGCCCCGGACATGGCGGTGTAGATGAGGCGGTCCATGCGGTGTCTCGCTCAAAGAAGGAATCGTTCGAACCGCACGGTCAACGCAGGTTCACCAGCGTGGACAAGACCTGGTCCATCGTCTTGATGGTCTGGGCGTTGGCCTGGTAGCTGCGCTGTGCGGTGATCATGTTGACCAGTTCGGCCGTCAGGTCCACATTGGAAGCTTCCAGCGCACCAGACTGCACCAGCCCCCGTTTGCCGGCCCCCGGGGCACCAAAGCTCGGCGGCCCGGAGCTGAAGGTTTCCACCCAGTAGCCCCCGTTGGTTTGCCCCAGGTCCTGCACGCTGCCAAAGTCCGACAACGCGATCTGGCCCATGGGCTCGGTCTGGCCGTTCGAATAGCGGGCCGTGATGATGCCCTTGCCGTCGATCTCAACCCCCGTCAATTGCCCCGAGGTGTAGCCATCCTGCACCAAGTTGGTCACCGCGTAGGCGGTACCGAACTGGGTCGCGGTCTCCATGTCGAGCTGCACCGAGAAGTCACCAATGTTCGGGTTCGATGAAGTCAGCGTCAGGTCCACCGGTGTGGTGGGGTCGGCCAGCAGGCCATTGGTGTCGAACTGCAACTGGAACAGCGCCCCCGACGCCACATAGGGCAAATCGGCGGTCTGCAAATTGGTCGGCAGGTTGATCGGCAAGTTCGTCGGCAAAGGGTACAGCGGGTCGCTGGCGTTCAACGGGTCTGCGTTCCAGGCCGTGTTGGCGATGTTGGTCGCATCGTTGGCGGCGTTGGTCGCGGTGTTGGCCAGGTTGGTGGCGGCATTGGCGGCGTAGTTGGGCCGGTTGGTTTCGTTCGCGGCGTAAATGGTCGCGTTTTGCGCCAACGCGGCCTCGCCAGCGGCCACGGTCGAAGCGTCGAACACATCCCAGCTGTCGGCCGCGGTTTTCACAAAATACAAACTCACCGGCACTTCGGAACCCTGTGAATCGTAGGCGTTGAGCGTGGTGCCGTAGGTGGTGATGGGTGCGGGCGGGTTGCTGGCAATGGCCACGTCCGCACGCGCGTCCAGATTGAACTCGGCCGTGATGGTGCTGGTCACCCGCGCCTGGATCGGAGCCCCCGTGGGCAACGACAAAGGCTGGGGCACCACGTTGTTGGAGCCCACCTCAAAGCCCAGCAACTTGGCGCCCGAGTTGGTCACGATCTCGCCGTCCTTGGTCAGCTTGAACTGCCCGTCACGGGTGTAGGCCTGGCTGCCATCCGACATTTCCACGGCAAAGAAGCCGCCACCGTTGATGGCCACATCCAGGTTGTTGCCCGTCATGGTCAAGTTGCCCTGGGCAAAACTCTGCGACACCGTGGCCACAGTCACCCCCAGACCGGTTTCACCGCCACCGCCGATACCGATCGCGCTGGCCACCATTTCCGCGAATTCGGCACGACCAGACTTCATGCCCACGGTGTTGGCGTTGGCAATGTTGTGGCCGATGACCCCGAGGTTCTGGCTGGCGGCATTGAGGCCCGACAAACCGGTTTGAAAACTCATTTTTTTCTCCTCAAGAAAGATGGGAAGCGGTCACACGGACTCACATGAACGCCAGAATCTGGTCATAACTCAGCGTGGTGCCGGCATCGGTTCGCAGGCGCATCGCCCCGTCCACCATGGCCACCGACTCCACCCGCTGGCGCGCCAGCGGTTCGGCAGCCACGTTCTTGCCACCGTTCGTGGCCACCACACGGAACCCCTTCACCGAGGACTCGGGCACCCCGGCGGCATTCCAGTTGAAGTTGTGCATGCCCGACTTCAAGCTGCCCAAATCCACCGTGCCGAGGATCTGTTCACCCGAACCCAGAATCTCCACCTTCACCGAATCGGCGGTCCCGGACAAGCTCAAA
>DASUON010000397.1:0-18330 GCA_036276615.1 Burkholderiaceae bacterium | reverse complement strand
CTGCCGCCATCCACCACCACGCCGCCAATCACCGTGCCGTGCCCGCTGAGGAACTTGGTGGCCGAGTGGTAGACCAGGTCCGCCCCCAGCTCCAGCGGCTTCATGTGCCAGGGCGTGGTGAGGGTGCTGTCCACCAGCAGCGGCACCCCGGCCTCGTGGGCGATTTGCGCCACGGTGGGGATGTCCAGCACGTCCAGCCCGGGGTTGCCCACGGTTTCGCCGAAAAACAGGCGGGTGTTGGGGCGCACGGCGGCCTTCCAGCCGTCGATGTCGCCGGGCTGCACAAAGGTGGTTTCAATGCCGAAGCGGCGCAGCGTGTAGTGCAGCAGGTTCTGGCTGCCGCCGTACAGCGCGGTGCTGGCCACGATGTGGCCGCCCGCCCCCATCAGCGTGGCCACGCTCAGGTGCAGCGCAGCCTGGCCGCTGGCCAAGGTGAGGGCGCCAATGCCGCCTTCCAGCGCCGCCACACGCTGCTCCAGCACGGCGTTGGTGGGGTTGCTGATGCGGCTGTACACATGGCCGCCGCGCTCCAGGTTGAACAGCGACGCGGCCTGGTCGCTGGACTCGAACACGAAGGAGGTGGTCAGGTGGATGGGCACGGCGCGTGCGCCGGTGGCGGGGTCGGGGGCGGCCCCGGCGTGGAGGGTGAGGGTGTCGAAACCGGGGTCGGAATATCCGGGCATGAAAGGCGTTCCTGCGGGAAGGTCGAAACCCGCGAGGTTAGCGCGCGTTGACGTTACGTCAACCGGGGAAGTGCGGTGGGCTCCCTGTCCAACACGCGCCAGACCGGCGAAGGGGCCGGGGTGGGTGACAAGGTTTCAAGTTTTTCATGTTGAAAGGCTTCTTCCGATGTAGAATAGCGGGCTGTGCTCAAAAGGCACAGTTTTGTGCATCTACCTCACATCTACGGCTTCTGATCCGGCCTTCGGCAATCTTGGCAACAAGGTTTTCCGCAGCGGACCCGGTTCAGCAACAGCCAATCGCGAGCCACGTCATGGCCCCATTCAAGGGGGCGCCGATTCTGGTGCGATTTCGTTGAGTGGTTGATGTTTTTTGAACCACGAACGAAGCTCCGGCGGTCCGCCCTCTGGCCGTGCAAGTCTGTCTGACCTGTGCGTGCCGTCCACCTTTGTGCCCTTTTTTGCTGGCGCACGGGGTGGTTTTCTTTCGGACTTCCATCCGCTTTGCTCGGATGCTGTGCGCCCAACAGGCGCACTTGGATTTGACCCATGAATGATTTTTCTCCCGCCATCGACGCTGAACTGCCCGAGGCCGACTTTTCCATTCCCACCGCGGCCGAAATCGCCAGCGTGAGCGACACCGAAGCGCCCGCAGGCCCCAACGGCTTCGAGTTGCTGGGTTTGGCGCCCGAGCTGCTGCAAGCGGTGGCCGACCTGGGCTTCACCGAGCCCACCGCCGTTCAAAACGCCACCATCCCCTTTGCCCTGAATCCTTCGCAGCGCAGCGGCGCCACGGGCTCAGGCTACGCCGACCTGATGGTGTCCAGCCAGACCGGCAGCGGCAAGACCGCCGCCTTCCTGCTGCCGGTGCTGCACACCCTGCTGGCCATGCAGGACGAAGAAGCCCGGGCCGAAAAAGAGGCGTTTGACAAAGCCTGCGCCGAAGCCGCCGCCAAGGGCGAAGCCGCCCCCAAGCGCCCCCGTCGCAAGAACCCCATTGACCCGCGCAACTTCAAGCCCGCCGTGCCGGGCGCGTTGGTGGTGTGCCCCACCCGCGAACTGGCTCAGCAGGTGGCCAACGACGCCATCGACCTGGTGCGCCACTGCCGCGGCCTGCGCATCGCCAACGTGGTGGGTGGCATGCCCTATCAGATGCAGGTGGCCAAGCTGCAAAACGCCAACCTGGTGGTGGCCACGCCCGGCCGTCTGCTGGACCTGGAGCGCGCCGGTCAGCTCAAGCTGAACGAAGTGCGTTTCCTGGTGATGGACGAGGCCGACCGCATGCTCGACCTGGGTTTTGCCGACGACTTGGCCGAAATCAACCGCCTGACCGCCCAGCGCCAGCAGACCATGATGTTCAGCGCCACCTTCGCGCCGCGCATCCAGCAACTGGCCATGCGCGTGATGCACGACAACGGCGCCCACGTGAAGAAGGTGGAAATCGCCACCCCGCAGGAAAAACACGCCAACATCACCCAAAGCCTGTACTGGGCCGACACCCCGCAGCACAAGCGGGCCCTGCTGGACCACTGGCTGCGTGACACCACCATCAACCAGGCCATCGTGTTTGCCTGCACCCAAATCGAGTGCGACGAACTGGCCGTGGACCTGCAGCAAGTGGGCTTCTCGGCTGTGGCCCTGCACGGTGCCCTGAGCCAGGGCATGCGCAACCGCCGTCTGGCCGCGCTGCGCGATGGCCGGGTGCAGATCCTGGTGGCCACCGACGTGGCGGCTCGCGGCATTGACGTGCCCACCATCACGCACGTGTTCAACTTCGGCCTGCCCATGAAGGCCGAGGACTACACCCACCGCATCGGTCGCACCGGCCGTGCCGGTCGCGATGGCCTGGCCATCACCTTTGCCGAGTTCCGTGACCGTCGCCGCATTGCCGACATCGAGCACCACACCCAGCAGCCGCTGAAAACGGCCACGGTGGAAGGACTGGAACCCAAGGGTCGTTTCCCCAGCTCGTTCTTTGGTCAGGGCGATGGCCGTCGTGGTGCGCCTGCCGGTCGCGGCGCTCCTCGCGGCGGTTTCGACCGTGGGGGCCGTGGCGAAGGTCGCGGTGATTTCCGTGGTGAAGGCCGTGGCGCCCCGCGAGGCGAGCCGCGTGGCGATTTCCGCGGCGAACCCCGTGCCGATTTCCGCCACGACGTGCGCGGTGATGGCCGTGGCGTGGGCCATGGCCCAGCACACCACCACGAGCGCGGTGCCGCCCGCCCCGGCGGCTTTGCCGGGTTTGGCCGTGCCGACAAGGCCCCCCACCAGGGTTGGCGTGCAGGTGGCGACCATGCCGCGTCGGGTGATCGTCGCCCCGCCGCTGGTGGTGCCCGTGCAGAGGGGCGTCCCGAAGGGCGCTTTGAGGGCCGTTTCGAAGGCCGTGGTGAGGGCCAAGGCCGTCCTGCCGGTTCGCGCTTCGAGGGCCGTGGCGACAGCCGTGGTTTTGGTGCCGATCACCGCCCCCGCAAGCCCGCAGGCGAGCGCAGCGGTTTCGAGGCACCCCGCCGCCGTGCACCCGCACGCGGTTGATTGACCTCAGTGCCCCGAGGGAGGGGTACTGATGCACACACACCCTTCGGCCTGAAGTCGCGTTGCAGCGGCTTCAGGCCGTTTCGTTGGTGGCCGCCTGATCGGCGGCGGCTTGTTCCTGGGCTTGTTCGGCGGCGGTGCGCAGCGACAGCCCACCGGCGCTGCGCCCACTGGCCTGCCCCAGAGGCGGGGTGGTGGCCGAGGGGGCGTATTTGTTCAACAGGGTCTGCACCATGTCTTGCAGGTCATCGGCCCCTTCGATGCGGGCGTGGTGGCGCTGCACGGTCAGGCGGGCAATGTCCATCAGCTTGGTGT
The DNA here is from genome assembly GCA_036276615.1 of Burkholderiaceae bacterium. GTDB lineage: Bacteria > Pseudomonadota > Gammaproteobacteria > Burkholderiales > Burkholderiaceae_C > UBA2334. The sequence goes on along the minus strand of DASUON010000397.1, from coordinate 14,806 downwards.
TGAGGGTCTGGCCGCCGTGCATGATGAGCAGCTTGACCGCCGCCCGGGGGTTGCCTGCAATGGCGTGGGCCATGGACTGTTGGGCCAGCTCGCCAATTTTCTGGTGGCCCTGGTGCATCAGCTCCACAAAAGGCGGATGCCGTGCGGCGGCCCCGGCCATCAGCTCGGTCACGCTGCGGGTGGAACAGAAGCGCACGGCCAGGGTTTCCAGCCAACCCACGGTGGGGTCGAGCGACAGCTCGGCCAGGGTGACCTCGGTCATCAGCGAGATGAAGTTGCAGGCGGCTTCCACGTCAAAGTCGGGTGACTTCAGTTCGGAGGCCTGTTGCTTGACCTGGGCCACCACGGCGGCCACTTGGCGGTTCATCAGCAGCAGCAGGGTGTCGGCCACCGTCTTGAAGCGCTTGAGCCGGACCGGGTAATCGCGTTTCTCCAAGGCAGTTTGCAGCTGGTCGATGCAGCGCTTGACGCCCTGCGTGTCCCGCATCTGGTAGCGGGCAAAGGTCAGCAGCATGAGCGACTGGTGGTCGAACATCTTGGACGTGAGGCCCAGCAGCGTGGCGCGGTCCAACGCCTTGGCGGCTTCTTCCTTTTCGCCCATGTAAAAGGCCAGCATGCCCCGCTTTTGCAGCCGGGCGATGGAGCTGGGGGTGACGTCGCAGGCTTGGCGAAACACCTTGAGCGCTTGTTCGAAGTTGCCCTGGTCCACGTGGATGCGGCCCATCACGTCGTAGGCGTCGGCAAAACCCGGTTGTTCGGCCGACAGGGCCTCCAGGGTCATGAGGGCCTGTGTGGGGTGCCCCTCTTCCAGCTCCGCACGGGCCACGCCCAGCTTGGCCCAGGGCAGGGCGTTGTGGGCCAGGATGCTTTCGAACAGTTGCTGGGCTTCGGTGGCCCGGTTGAGGCGCAGCAGCAATTCGGCCCCGATGCGGGCGGCGTACAACCAATAGTGCTGGCGAGCGTTGTAACGCTCCAGGCACATCTTGGCGGCGGTTTCGAAGTCGCTTTGTTCAATGGCTTCGAAAATGGGGGCCAGGATGCGCTTGCGCTTGCGGGCGTGCAGCAAGCGCTGCCCCAGGGTGGCCGCGGTGTGTGGTTTGAGCAGGTAGCTGTCCAGGGCGGATTCGGCGGCTTCGGCCACCTGGGCGTAGCTGGCTTCGCCCGTCAGCATCACGAACACGGTGGAGAAAGGCAGCAACTGGGCCCGGCGCAAGTCGTCCAGCAGCTCTTGGCCCGAGTAGTTGCTGTCGGGGAAGCGTTGTTCGCACAACACGATGTCGAACTCGCGGAACTCCAGCATGCGCCGCGCGTCGTTGGGTCGGCTGGCCTGCTGGACTTGGGCCAGGCCAAAGTCACGCAGCTGCGCCACGATCACACTGCGTGATGTGGGGTTGCCGTCCACCACCAAAGCCCGACAGTCGGCGATGCCTGGATCCAGTTCAGCCAAAGTCCACCTTTCTGTGCGCTGCACTGCGCATTGCGTTCAGACAGCATTCATCCCAACGTCTTGAGCAGCATATCAAAAATACCCTTGCTCGCCATGGGCGTTTCCCACAGGGCCCCCACGACATTGACGGACGGTGGCGGTTTCAGGTCATGCCGTTGCGGCTGGCCAGTTCCACAAACAGGGCAGAGTGGTCCAGGTCGCCCAGGCCGTGGTCGGTGGCCTGTTCGAACAGATGGGCAAACAGTTGGGTGATGGGGGCGTCAAACCCGGTTTCCTGGGCCGTGGCCATGGCGTTGCGCATGTCTTTCAATTGCACGGTCACGGCGGCGCGTTTGGCAAAGTCGCGTTCCACCATGCGCTGTCCGTGCACCTGCAGGATGCGGCTGTCGGCAAAACCGCCGGTGATGGCCTCGCGCACCTTGCCCATGTCGGCCCCGCCTCGGGCAGCAAACAGAAGGGCCTCGGCCACCGCACCGATGGTGATGCCCACAATCATCTGGTTGGCCAGCTTGGCCAACTGCCCAGCCCCCAGCGGCCCGACGTGGGTGGGGCGACCCAGCACCTGCAGCACGGGGCGGGCGCGTTCAAAGTCGGCGCTGCGGCCCCCGGCCATGATGGCCAGCGTGCCCGCCTCGGCCCCCACCGTGCCGCCGGACACCGGGGCGTCCAGGCAGGCCACCTGCAAAGCGGCCAAGCGCGAGGCGTGGTCCCGCGCCTCGCGGGGCTGGATGGAGGACATGTCCACCACCAGCGTGCCCGGGCGCAGGCCGTCGATGGTGCCGCGCTGGAACAACACCTCGTGCACAGCGGCACCGTCTTGCAGCATGGTGATGACCACGTCGGCCTTTCGCACGGCATCGGCGGGGTGGTCGAACACGGTGGCCCCATGCGCCACCAGCGCCTGGGCCTTGGCCGGGCTGCGGTTCCACACCCGCACCCGGTAACCCGCTTCGCACAAGCGGCGTGCCATGGGCAGGCCCATCAGCCCGATGCCCAGCACCGCCACCACGGTGTCGGTTGGGGTGTTTGTGACTACTTCAGACATAGCAAACTGTTCAATCAAATCAAGCGTTAGAGCTGATTTTGTTTTGTAAAAAGGCGGTCGCCCCGCGGGCAGGGCGACCGCGTGCAAGTGGTTCAAGGAACCACGGAGTTGACCTGGGGGGTGGCGGGCTGGGCCTGCACGTGCGACATCTGCTCGCACAGGTGCTGACCGGCCTGTTCGCAATGCTGGACGGCAAGCGGGGTCACGGCGTGCACATCGCCACGGGCGATGGCGTCGGCCATGGCCGCGTGCTCGTCCCAGACCGAGGCGCGCAGCGACGAATGTTGCAGCACCAGGCCCATGGCCCGGCGGATGTGGGTCCAGTGCAGCATGGCGCTGCCCTCGATGAGCGGGTTGCCGCTGGCGGCATAAATGGCGCGGTGGAATGCCTGGTCGGCTTTCAGCATGGCGGCCACGTCGGCTTGCGCCACCGCCTGGCGGCCTTGGGCCAGCAGCGCCGGGTCCAGCACGACGCGGCGTTCAGCGGCCAGGCGGGCGGCCAGCGCATCCAGGGCGCTGCGCACCTGGTAGATGTGCCTGATCAGGCCCGCGTCCAGCGGGGCCACCAGCACGCCACGGCCTTTGGTGCCGTGCAGCCCCGGGGCGTCCTGCACCAGCCCGTCGGCCTTGAGCAGGCGCAAGGCCTGGATCACGGGCTGGCGTGACACCGAGAGTTGCTCGGCCAGCTCTTCCTGCGTCAGTCGGGTGCCCGGGGCCAGTTGACCGGCGCAGATGGCGTCCAGCAGGCGCTGGTGCACCTGTTCCACCAGGTCGGGGCTGCTGTCGAGGCGGGTGAGGGGGGCGGTCATGGTGTTTTGGATTCTGTATACAGAATACACCGATGGGCGAGCCATGCCTTTCAGGGGCGAAAAAAAAGGCCGCATGGAGCGGCCTGACGGGTGCTGCGGAAAGCGGGGGCTCACATCAGCAGGTGTTCACCCGCGTTGTCGCCGCCCAGGATGACGTAGTTGACCTTGCGGATGTCCATCAGCTTCTTGCCGCCGCTGTAGCTGATGGAGCTTTGCACGTCCTGCTCCATTTCGATGAGGGTGTGCGCCAGCGTGCCCTTGATGGGCTCCAGGATGCGCTTGCCCTCCACGTGTTTGTATTCGCCCTTGTTGAAGTCGCTGGCGGAGCCGTAGTACTCCTTGTACAGCTGGCCGTCCACTTCCACCGTCTTGCCCGGGCTTTCCTCGTGGCCCGCAAACAGCGAGCCCACCATGACCATGGTGGCCCCGAAGCGGATGCTCTTGGCAATGTCGCCGTGGCTGCGGATGCCGCCGTCGGCAATGATGGGCTTGGTGGCCACGCGCGAGCACCACTTCACGGCGCTGAGCTGCCAGCCGCCGGTGCCAAAGCCGGTTTTCAGTTTGGTGATGCACACCTTGCCGGGGCCGATGCCCACCTTGGTGGCGTCCGCCCCCCAGTTTTCGAGGTCGATCACCGCCTCGGGCGTGCCCACGTTGCCCGCAATGACAAAGCTGGCGGGCAGGTGTTCCTTGATGTAGCCAATCATGGCCTTCACGCTGTCGGCATGGCCATGGGCAATGTCGATGGTGATGTACTCGGGCACCAGGCCTTCGGCCACCAGGCGGTCCACGGTGTCGCGGTCGGGCTGCTTCACGCCCAGCGAGATGGAGGCGTACAGACCCTGCGCCTGCATGCGGCGCACAAAGGCCACGTTGTCCAGGTCGAAGCGGTGCATCACGTAGAAGTAGCCGTGCTGCGCCATCCAGGTGCAGATGGTCTCGTCCACCACCGTTTTCATGTTGGCCGGCACGGCGGGCAGGCGGAAGCGGCGGCCGCCCAGTTCCACGCTGGCATCGCACTCGGCGCGGCTTTCAACGCGGCACTTGCGGGGCAGCAACAGGATGTTGTCGTAGTCGAAGATTTCCATGGTTTCACGCTCAAAGTTGGACTTGGCGCTTTATGGAAAAGCGCAAGCTGCTACAAAAATTGAAGAGCGCTTGGCTTGGACCCGGCACAAAAAAACCGGGCGCAAGAAACTTGGGCCCGGTGCGCGATTGTATACACATTGGCTTTCGGGTGGGGTTTCCTGATCGGGCGGGGGCTGAAGCGGCCCGGGCCCGGGTGATCTTCATCAATGCAGCCAAGGTGCGCTGGCGTAGAGTGGACGTTTTGGGTTTGACACAGGAGCCAAGCGTTGGTGAAACACACACGAGGGTTGGGCTGGGTGTATGGCGCACCGCGGTTCAGCGCGGACGAGGAGCACGCCGAATTTCAGTACCGGTTGCTGATCTGGCTGATGCTGTCCGGCTCCGTGGTCACGTGGCTGGTGTTGCTGGGGGTGGTGTCCGGGTTCAACCCGCTGCAAGGGCCGCACATCGGTTTCATGACCGGGTTTGCCACGGTGTCTCTGGTGTTGTGGGGGGTGTTGCGTGGCCGCAAGCACCTGTTCATGCCCGTGGCCTGGGTTTACCAGACCTGCGCCCTGGCCGAGTACGTGGCCGCCTGGGCCTGGGTGCCGCAGGACGAGTTGCGGGTGCTGTGGTTCATGGTCAATGTGCCGGGGGTCTACATCGTGTTGGGCCAGCGGGTGGGGGCGCTGGCCACGGGCGTGAGCGTGTTGCTGCTGTGGTGGGGCAACCCGTTCAACCCACGGCCCTACACTGGCCCCGCCATGGTCACCCTCAGCCTGGCCTTGCTGTACCTGGCGGTGTTCTTCCACCTGTACGTGGACCGCTCGCTGTCGTACTACCAGCGCATGCGCGAGTCCAACCAGCGCTTGCGCGACCTGGCTTCGCACGACCACCTGACCGGCGTCTTCAACGCCCGCGCATTCGAGGTCCAGGCCGAGCGGCTGATTCGCCTGGCGCAGCGCCAGGGTGGGGATTGCGCCATGCTGTTCGTGGACCTGGACCACTTCAAGCGCATCAACGACCAGCACGGCCATGCCGCCGGTGACGTGGTGCTGCGCACCGTGGCCCAGGCGGTGGCGGCCCAGCTGCGCCAGACCGATGTGCTGGGCCGGGTGGGCGGGGAGGAATTCGCCATCATCCTGCCCGACACCGACCTGGCAGGGGCCCAGCAGGTGGCCGAAACCCTGCGCCTGGGGGTGCTGGGGCTCCAGCCCGACATCGGCGGGGGCGTGCGGCTGCCAGTGACGGCCAGCATCGGCGTGGCCGCCCTGCGGGGGGCAGACGCCAACCTGCCGCTGCTGCGCCAGCAGGCCGACGAGGCCATGTACCAGGCCAAGACCGGTGGGCGCAACCGGGTGGTGGTGAGTGGTGGGGGGCTTCCTACAATCGGTGCATGACCGCCCACGCTGCCCAGGACGGCCACTCGCCAGTGGCTTCCCACCCTTCTTCTCTTTCCCCGCCCTCGTCACCCTTGCAAGCTCACCCGTCTGCCGATGGGGAGGGGCTGTTGCGCGGCCTCAACCCCGAGCAACTGGCCGCCGTCACCCTGGGGCAGACCCACGCGCTGGTGCTGGCCGGGGCGGGCTCGGGCAAGACCCGGGTGCTGACCACCCGCATGGCCTGGCTGATGCAGCAGGGCATGGTGGGCCCAGGCGGGCTGATGGCGGTGACCTTCACCAACAAGGCCGCCAAGGAAATGCTGGTGCGCTTGCAGGCGCTGCTGCCGGTGAACGTGCGCGGCATGTGGGTGGGCACCTTCCACGGCCTGTGCAACCGCCTGCTGCGTGCGCACTGGAAGCCCGCCGGGCTGCCGCAGACCTTCCAGATCCTGGACACGCAGGACCAGCTCTCCGCCGTCAAGCGGCTGTGCAAACAGTTCAACGTGGACGACGAACGTTTTCCGGCCAAGCAGCTGGTGTGGTTCATCTCGGGTTGCAAGGAAGAGGGCATGCGCCCCGCCGATGTGCCCGTGCGCGACGACGACACGCGCAAAAAGGTGGAGGTCTACCAGCTCTACGAAGACCAGTGCCAGCGCGAAGGCGTGGTGGACTTTGGCGAGCTGATGCTGCGCAGCTACGAGCTGCTGCGCGACCATGCCGACATCCGCGAGCATTACCAGCGCCGTTTCCGCCACATCCTGGTGGACGAGTTCCAGGACACCAACAAGCTGCAATACGCCTGGCTGAAGCAACTGGTGGGCCCCGAGACCGCGGTGCTGGCCGTGGGGGACGACGACCAGAGCATCTACGCCTTCCGCGGTGCACGGGTGGGCAACATGGCCGACTTTCTGCGCGAGTTTCCCCAGGTGCAGCAGGTCAAGCTGGAGCAGAACTACCGCAGCCACAGCAACATCCTGGACTCGGCCAACCACCTCATTGCCCACAACAGCCAGCGCCTGGGCAAGAACCTGCGCACCGACCAGGGCGCGGGCGAGCCCATCCGCGTGTTCGAAAGCCCCACCGACTTTGACGAGGCCCGCTGGGTGGTGGACGAAATCCGCCAACTGGTGCGCGGCCTGGGCGAAAACCCGCCGCTGGACCGCAAGGAAATTGCGGTGCTCTACCGCAGCAACGCCCAGAGCCGGGCGTTGGAAACCTCGCTGATGAACGCCGGCGTGCCCTACAAGGTGTACGGCGGCCTGCGCTTTTTCGAGCGGGCCGAAATCAAACACGCGCTGGCCTACCTGCGGCTGCTGGAGAACCCGCGCGACGACACCAGCTTCTTGCGTGTGGTCAACTTCCCGCCCCGTGGCATCGGGGCGCGCAGCATCGAGCAGTTGCAGGACGTGGCCCGCGGCAGCGGCTGTGCCTTGTCGGACGCGGTCAGCGCCGTCACCGGGCGGGCGGGGGCCGGGCTCACCGCCTTCCTGGCCAAGCTGGACGTGATGCGCGAGGCCACCCAGGGCCAGACCCTGCGCGAAATCGTGCAGACCGTGCTGAACCAGTCGGGCCTGCTGGAGCATTTCCGCAACGACCGGGACGGCGCCGACCGGGTGGAGAACCTGGAGGAACTGATCAACGCCGCCGAAGCCTTTGTCACCCAGGAAGGCTTTGGCCGCGACGCCGTGGCCCTGCCGGTGGAAGACACCGCCCCGGGGCGGCAAAAACCGCCCCAGAGGCCACCCCTGAGCCAGTCCCCCGCCAGTCAGGGCCTGAGTTTCGAAGACGCGCTGGCCGAGGCCAACGAACAAGCCCAACAGGCCCCGTGGGACGAACTGGGCAACTGGGACGACGGGACCCCGGTTCCCTTGCCCGAGGACACCGGCGAAACCCTCTCGCCCCTGGTGGCCTTCCTCACCCACGCCGCGCTGGAGGCGGGCGACAACCAGGCCCAGGCCGGGCAGGACGCGGTGCAGCTGATGACGGTGCACGCCGCCAAGGGGCTGGAGTTCGACTGCGTGTTCATCACCGGGCTGGAGGAGGGGCTGTTCCCGCACGAAAACTCGGCCTCCGACCGCGCCGGACTGGAGGAAGAGCGCCGCCTGATGTACGTGGCCATCACCCGCGCCCGCCAGCGCCTGTACATCACCCATTCGCAAACCCGTCTGCTGCACGGGCAGACGCGCTACAACCTGCGCAGCCGCTTTCTGGACGAGTTGCCTGAGGAATGCCTGCGCTGGCTCACCCCCAAGAGTGGCGGGGCACTGGCCGGGCTGCGCCCGGGCGGTTCCGCTGGCCTGGGCGGCGGCTGGGGGGGGGCGGGTGGGTGGTCTGGCGGTGGGGCCGCGGGTGGCGCGGCAGGTCGGGGGTATGGTGCTTCTTATTCAAGAGCTAACAGTTCAAGTACATCAAGCGCTAGAGGTCAGTTTTCTTCTGAATCTTCAGCCCCCACCTTGGAGCCCAAGCAAGGGCGGGGCACCGATTTCACCGTGGGACAGAAGGTGTTCCACAACAAGTTTGGCGAGGGCAAGGTGCTGACGCTGGAAGGCGCGGGGCCCGATGCCCGGGCTCAGATCAACTTCCCGCGCCACGGCGTCAAGTGGCTGGCGCTGGCGGTGGCCAAGCTCACGCCCGTGGAGTGAAGCGTAAAAAAAGCCGTGACGGGTGTCACGGCTTGAAAAGGAATGCACAACCTCCCCCAAGAGGGCTGTGCAACCTTGGAGAAACAGGGTGGCCCGCGGCGGGCGAGGCTGCCGCGGGGCGTTCAGTGTTGCATCAGAAGTCGTGGCGCATGCCCACGGCGTACAGCTGCGTGTCGGCGGTCTTGGTGCCCACGGCGTTCTTGATCTTGTGGGTGCGGTAGGCCGCGTACAGGGTGGTGCGCTTGCTCAGGCTGTAGGTGGCGCCCAGGGCGAAGCCATCGGCCTTGGCCGAGGTGGCACCGGACACTTTGGTCTTGCTGTTGGCATAGCCGGCCGACACCTTGAAGGCACCCACGGGCACGTTCACGCCAATCTGGAACTCGTTGTCGTCGCCAGCGGCATCGGTGGCACCGTTGCGGTGGTTGTAGGCGGCCGACAGGGCGGCCGCGCCAAAGTCGTAAGCACCGGCCAGCGTGGTGTACTTGGCCTTGGTCTTTTCGTCCTGGTAGGCCAGGGCCACGTTCAGGGGACCGGCTTTGTAGCCCAGCATCAGGGCGGCGAGCTTGTCGCCCTTGCCCGTGGTCTGCTCGAAGGCGTAAGACACGCCGCCGTAGACGCCGCCCATCACCGGGGTGTCGTAGCGGATCTGGCTGTTGAAGCGGCTGCTGTAGTCTCCGCCGGACCCGAACACGCCGTTGGCAGCGGGGGTGAAGGCCGAGTCCCACAGGTTGTTGCTGTTGCCCAGGCCACGGATGTCGTCGTACACGGTGGTCATGCGACCGGCCACCACCTTGCCGAAGCCGCCCGACAGGCCCACGGAGGTTTCGGCCTTGAACGTGGGAGCCTGGATTTCACCGGTGTCGGTGTTGACGCGCTGCTCCAGCTTGAAGACGGCATTGAGGCCGCCGCCCAGGTCTTCGGTGCCGCGCAGGCCCCAGCGGGAGGTGGTCAAACCACCGTTGCCGCCATGGAACATCTTGGACTGGCTGCCCTTGCCCAGTTCCTTGATGCTGCCCACCGAGTTGTCGATGCGACCGTACAGGGTGACGGAGGATGAGGATTGGGCCATGGCGGCCGACGAGGCGGCCAGCACGGCCAGAGCGATGAGGCTCTTGTTCATGAGTAGGTTCTCCAGGGAGTGGGTTCAGTGCAGCAGTTGCCCTGCGGCGTGCTGCACCCGCAGCGTACAACTGTCGGGTGGACTGATTGAAAGCAAATTGAATGAAACCGTTGTGACGCTCCACGGCAACACAGTGTTTCGTTGTGGATCAACAACAAGGTTTCAAGCGGTGGAACGTGGGCGATCCGGACGAAAAAGCCGCAGACGATGCTGCGGCTCGGGTGGTTCCCCGCGTGACGGGCGGGATCAGCGGCTCAGCTTGGCTTGGGTGGCTTCACCGGTCAGGTAGCCCACGGCGGAGCCGAACTTGTTCTTGTAGTTGGCCTTGATCAACGGGTCCAGCGTGGCCTTGACGGTGTTGTGGATGCTGCCCCAGTCGCCTGCGTGCTGGAAGTTGCTCATGATGTAGGTCCAGCCGTTGAGTTCGTCCACGGCGTGCAGGCCGGTGGATTCACCCCCGGCGGGGATGGACATGATGCGCGACAGCACCTTGGTGTCCACGTTGTAGGCCCACAGGAAGTTGTTGACGTGCTGGCCGCTGTCCTCGCCGATGAACAGCGTGCGCATCTTTTCCGAGAACTTCAGGTTGTCGGGGTTGCCGATGGTGTTGGGGTTGGCGGTGTTGCCCAGGGCGTCCGAGGCGATGTCTTCACCCACCAGCAGCGCCTTGGTGTCGGCGGGCATCCATTCGCTGTGGATGGCGGCACCGGCGGTGTCCTTCTGGCCACCCTTGAGGTTGAGGGCCATCACGGCACCGGCCTTGAGGGCCTTGTCCAGGGCAATGCCGTTGCCTTCGGTGTAACCCTTGCCGCCCTTGACCATGGAGTCCTGGCAATTCTGCAGGGCCGAGTAGGCCACCTTGTCTTTGATGTTGACGGTGGTGCCTTCCATCTTGGTGAAGCCCAGGCTGGCGCCCAGGTAGGCGGCGTAGCGGTGGGTTTCGAGGAAGGCGGCGGCCTTGGCCATGCCGGACTTGAGCTTGACCCATTCGGTCTTGCCGTTGGTGGTGACCTTGGTGTAGCTGGCGTCCTTGGGGTCGGTGGCTTGCAGGTCGAAGATGTCGGAGGCCTTGATGCCGCCGTCCACCAGGGCGCGGATTTCGGCGCTGGTGGCCGAACCCAGCTTGATCCAGGTCAGCGGGGCCGGGCTGGCGGCGGGGTTCAGCGAGAAGCCCGCGCCCACCTTGGCGGCGTACAGCGTGCCGGCGGACAGGTCTTTTTCCTTGTCGGCCACAAAGACGAAGTAGCCGCTGTTGGTGGCGTCGTCGCCCATGAACACGGTGCGCTGGTCGGGCATGACCTGCACCAGTTCGTGGGAGATGCGGCCCATGCAGTAGTGCTTCTTGACGGAGCCGGTGCCGTCGGCATTGACGGTCACTTCGGGCAGGTGGCCATAGTGGTAGGGGTTGGCCTTGGTCTCGTCCCCGTACAGGTTCTTGCTGAAGGCCTTGAGCTGGGCGTTGGAGGCGGCGGTGAAGGCGTCGGGCTCGTACTCTTCGCTGGACAGGTGGGTGCCCCAGGGCGACAGGCTGGCCCCGCAGGTGATCCACAGGCCGTTGACGGCGGAGGTGTCCACGTTGTGGTACTTCACCAGCGTCAGCTTGCCGGTGTTGGGGTTCTGGTCCAGGGTCAGCACGGCGATGGGCGAGGGCAGCTTGCCGTACATGTCGGTCTTGCCGTCCTGGGCCCAGGTGGTGTACTCGAACTGCACCACGGCAAACACCGGGTTGCCGCTCACACCCAGCTTGGCCTTGTCGGCCCCGGCCACGCTCAGCAGCGAGGTGCCATCGGGCGAGTCGGAGAAGAACTGGCGGGTGGCCCCGGGCACCGTGGTGTCCAGGATGGGCTGGTTGTTGATGTCGTAGTAACCGCCGGCCAGGGTGGTGCCACCCTTGCCGTTGGGCACCAGGTCGCCGGTGATGAAGAAGGGCTGGTAGGCCAGCTTGAAGTCCAGCTTGGTGTTGTCGCTGAAGTTCACTGTCATGGTCGAACCCACGGTGGTGGTGGCCATGGCCGCAGGGTTGGCCAGCGTGGGTGCCGCCATGGAGCTGAAGCTCACGCCACTGACGGTGATGGCGTCACCACCGCCACAGCCAGTCAGGGTGCCACAACCGGCCAGCAACGCACTGGTGGCCGACAGCGTACTGGCCATGGGCAGCATGGGCATGCCCGAGAGCATTTTCAGGAGGTTGCGGCGGGAGGTGTCGTGGGAGGTGGTCATTCGATTCGCTCGGAGAGGTTGAAAAACCCCATGGTTGCGAATCCATGTGAAACGACCGTGACAAGTGCCTGAAGCGTGGCTTTCAGCCGGGTGTCTGCTCTGTGGGGGGCTCGGCATGGGCGGCCTGTGCCAGCACCAAGGCCTGTGCGCTGGCGTCCAGCAGACGCAATTTGCTGGCGTAGTAGCGGTCCAGGCGCCACTCCTTCAGGATCTCCAGCGCCAGCTCAAAACGCTTCATGTCCAGCTCGTACAAGGCATGCAGCGAAAAGTCCTTCTGGGCTTCCAAAGCCACCACCAAATCGGCCAGGGTTTGGCTGGCGGCGCTGGTGGGGTCTTCGGCGATGAGTTTGCGGGCTTTCTTGATGGCGAGCATGGCGGGTTCCGTGGGGAAAGTCGGTGATCGGGCGAGGCTAGCGTAAACCCTGATGTTTTTTGATGACAGCAGCGTTTCAGGCCGGTGAACCATTGTGCGCTGGGGCGCTCCCACCGGGTACACCGGGGTGCGCAAGCCCGGGTCATTTCCGTTCCATCCTGAAAGGACTGCACCCGCATGCCCCACGACGTCAGCCTGATCGCCACCATCGCCGCCGCCTTTGGCCTTGCCCTGGTGCTGGGCTACCTGGCCATGCGCCTGAAGATGCCACCGCTGGTGGGCTACCTGCTGGCCGGGGTGATGGTGGGGCCGGCCACGCCGGGTTTTGTGGCCGACGTGGGACTGGCGGGTCAGCTGGCCGAAATCGGGGTCATGTTGTTGATGTTTGGCGTGGGCCTGCATTTCTCCACGGACGACCTGATGGCGGTGCGCCGCATCGCCGTGCCCGGCGCGGTGGTGCAGATTGCCGTGGCCACGGCGCTGGGGACGGTGCTGGCGCAGGCGTGGGGCTGGAGCCTGGGCGCCGCGGTGGTGTTTGGGCTGTGCCTGTCGGTGGCCAGCACCGTGGTGCTGTTGCGGGCGCTGGAGGCACAGGGCATCCTGAAGTCCATCCACGGCCAGATTGCGGTGGGCTGGCTGGTGGTGGAAGACCTGGTCATGGTGCTGGTGCTGGTGTTGCTGCCGGCGTTGGCAGGGGTGTTGTCGGGCGTGGGGTTGCCGGCCGGTGGACTGGGCATCACGGTCGCCATCACCCTGGCCAAGGTGGTGGCCTTCATCGTGTTGATGCTGCTGGTGGGGCGGCGCGTGTTGCCCAAGGTGCTGTGGCTGGTGGCCCGCACCGGCTCGCGCGAACTGTTCACCCTGAGCGTGGTCGCCATCGCCGTGGGGGTGGCGTTTGGTGCGGCCAAGCTGTTCGACGTGTCGTTTGCGCTGGGGGCCTTCTTCGCCGGGATGATGATGCGCGAGTCCGAGTTCAGCCACCGGGCCGCCGACGAGTCCCTGCCGCTGCGCGATGCCTTTGCGGTGCTGTTCTTTGTGTCGGTGGGCATGTTGTTCGACCCCGCGGTGCTCTGGACCCACCCTGGCAAGCTGCTGGCGGTGGTGGCCATCGTGGTGCTGGGCAAGACGCTGGCCGCCGTGGGCCTGGTGCTGCTGTTCCGCTACCCGCTGCACACCGGGCTGACGGTGGGGGCCAGCCTGGCGCAGATTGGCGAGTTCTCGTTCATCCTGGCCGGTCTGGGCGTGGGCCTGGGCCTGTTGCCTGCCGAAGGGCAGAGCCTGGTGCTGGCGGTCGCCTTGGTGTCCATCGCGGCCAACGCCTTGATGTTTGCCGCCATCGAGCCGGTTCACACCTGGCTGCTGGCCCACTGGGCTTGGGCCCGCCGCTTGCAGGACCGCGCAGACCGTCTGGCCGAACTGCCTGCATCCACCCCCGTGGAGCTTCTGAACCGCCCGGTGGTGCTGGTGGGGCACGGACGCGTGGGGCAGCGCCTGGCGCAGCACTTGCGGGAGGCGGGGTTGCCGCTGGTGGTGGTCGATCAAAACCGCGAGGTGGTGGAAGCCTTGCGCCAGATGATGACGTTGGCACGCACCCTGAACCCCGGTGTGCCGGTGCTGGTGCGCGCTCGCAGCGACGAAGAGGCCGACCTGCTCCGCCAGGATGGCGTGACCGCCGCGTGGGTGGCCGAACAGGAACTGGCCCGCAACATGGCCGACCATGTGCTGGCCCAGTTGGCCGCCAGGCGCTGACCGTTGGAGCGCCCGCCGGTGCGCCCTTCGCCCCGCTTCAAGGGGTGGGTGGGGCCACCGCAGGGGGAGTTCGGCGCAGCTCGCCCTGCAAATCGGTGCCGGGTGCCACGGTGTTGAACACGGTGCCATATTTCTTCACGTTGTCGTGGAGCAGCTTGAGCCGCGGGTCCGGTTCGTCGGTGTCCACCTCAATCAGGTAACGAATGCTTTCCATGCGTGGGGGCACATCCTGGCGAACGCCGTCCACCGTCACGCTCACACCCCGCAGATCGAACTTCAAGATGGGGGCCACGCGCTCGATGCCCTTGATGATGCAAGCCGACAGCGCGGCCAGCAGCAGTTCAGCGGGGTTGAACGCATGGGGGTTGCCCGCCAGGTCGGTGTCCAGGGTGATGGTGGCTTGTTTGCAAGTGCTCTGGCTGGCATGGGCACTCAGGCGCACCGATTCCACATGGAAGCTCAGCTTGGTGGTGGGGGAGGCCGTCATGGCTGCCCCCACTCAGCCGTTGCCATGGCTCAGCCACTGTTCGATCTTGTCGCGGCTGGGCACGCCACCAGCGTGCACCACCTTGCCATCGACGACCACGCCGGGCGTGCTCATCACCCCGTAACCCATGATGGCGCGGATGTCTTCCACCTTTTCCAACTGGATGGTCACCCCTTTGGCCTGCGCCACCTGGTCAATGAGGGCGATGGTGTTTTTGCAGTTGGCGCAGCCAGTGCCGAGAACCTTGATGTCCATGACAATCTCCAGTATGTTTAAAAACGATAGCAAACAATGACGTCAATCAAGCGGTGGGGTCCAATAAGTCTCGCAGATTCACAGACAAAGTGCATCAGAAGGCAGTTTAATTGGCGAGATCTCCAAGCCGTAAAACACCTCGTGTGGGGTGAGGTAACCCAAGCACTTTCGAGGTCTGTGGTTAAGCGCGTAGACCGCGTCATCAACCT
>DASUON010000396.1:0-2325 GCA_036276615.1 Burkholderiaceae bacterium | reverse complement strand
ACTGCGTGGCTTCGTCGTAGGCGCGGGTCACGTCGAAGGGCATGCAGTGGTTGAAGATGACCCAGTTGCCGTACTTGGGTTGCATCGCCGCAAAGGTGCGCTCGTACACCTTGCGCAGGTCTTCGCCTTGCTCAGCGCCTGCCTTGACGTTGGCGTACAGGTCGGAGATGAAGGCGCGGGTGCCGGCCAGGCCCGCCTGCACCTGCTCGGGCGTTTGCAGCGCGGCACCGCGGCCGGGCACCAGCTTTTCGGGCTTCAGGGCGGCGATGTTGTCCAGCGTTTGCGGCCAGTCCTTGAAGTAGGCGTCACCGGCGTAGGGGGTGGCGTCGAACTCCACCAGGTCGCCGCTGAACAGAATCTTCTCTTGCGGCAGCCAGGCCACGGTGTCGCCCTTGGTGTGGCCACGGCCCAGTTGCAGGATTTGCACCTCCAGCTTGCCCAGCCACAGGGTCATCTTGCCGGTGAAGGTGAGGGTGGGCCAGGTCAGGCCGGGGGGCACGCTCTCCACGTTCTGGAACAGGCGGGGGAAACGGCCGATTTCGCTGGCCTTGTCGAACTCGCCGCGCTCCACGATCAGGTCGCGGGTGTCCTGGCTGGCAATGATGTGTTCGCACCCCTCGGCCTGGTAGGCGCTGGCGCCCAGCACACGCACCGCGTGGTAGTGGCTCATCAGCACGTACTTGATGGGCTTGTCCGTCACCTCGCGGATGCGGCGGATCACGTCCTGTGCCATCACCGGCGTGGCCTGGGTGTCGATGACCATGACCGCGTCGTCGCCAATGATGATGCCGGTGTTGGGGTCGCCCTCGGCGGTGTAGGCGTAGGCGTGGTCCGACAGCTTGTCAAAACTCACCTTCTTCACGTCAAGGTCGGCGGCGGAGGCAAAGGTCTTGGGGGCATTCATGGGGCGTCCTGCGTGGTGAAAATTTGAAATCAACGAATTCGTTTGACCAGTGTCAATAGATTGTGGGTCTGAAATTCGTTTTAGTCAAATGCGTTTGATAGGTGTAAACCCTTGGATGGGGTTTCGGGGCCATTGACGCGACAATCGGAGGCATGTCCAAGCGTTCAGAAACCGTTTCAATGCCGCCCGATGCCGAACCAGGCATGGACGATGGCGCACGCACCTCCCGCGGCATCCAGAGCGTGGAGGTGGGCGGGCAGTTGCTCAAGGCCCTGGCCCGCTCGGGGCGTCGCATGGCGCTCAAGGACCTGGCGCGCGACGCCGACATGACACCCGCCAAGGCCCACCCTTACATGGTCAGCTTCTGCAAGCTGGGACTGATGGAGCAAGACCCCGTCTCGGGCCACTACGGCCTGGGCCAACTGGCGGTGCAGCTGGGCCTGATCAGCCTGCAGCAGGTGGACCCGGTTCGCCTGACCATTGCCGAGCTGCCCGCGCTGGCGCAAACGCTGGGCGTGACGGTGTCGGCGGCGGTGTGGGGGGGCAACGGCCCCATCATCGTGCGGGTGGAGGAGGGGCCGCGGGCCGTCAACGTCAGCATGCGCCACGGCATTCCGGCCTCGCTGCGGCACACCGGCACCGGCAAGGTGTTTGCGGCCTTCATGGACCCGGCCCCGGTGCAGGCTGCGCTGGTGGCGCAGGGCGAACCCACGGCCTGGGCCGACGCCGCCTTTCACGCCGAGCTGGAGCAGGTGCGCCGCACCGGGGTCACGCGGGTCAACCAGGAGCTGCTGCAGGGCATTTCGGCCATGGCCGTGCCGGTGTTTGATGGCTTTGGGCGGCTGGCGCTGGCCATCGCGGCCATGGGGCCTTCAGCCTTGATGGACTTGTCGGACGGCAGCCCGCAGGTGCGGGCCTTGCGCGAGGTGGGCCGCCAGCTCTCGCTGCGCCTGGGGGCCCCCGCCACCCGGGTGAAGGTGTTGGCCGACTGAAGGCTCCCCCGGGCGGGGCCGCGCCTCAAAGGCTGCCCAAACCCCCCAGCGCCGCCCCCACGCCACACGCCAGCCCCACCACCGCCCAGGCGGGCCAGCGGCCACGGTGCAGCAGGCCCCACCCGGCGGCCACCAGCACCGCATCACCCACGCTGAGCAGGGCGCTGGAGAGCACCGGGTTCACCCACGCCGCGGCCAGCAGCCCCACCACCGCAGCATTGATGCCTGAAATGGCCTTCAGCGCTTTTTCTGTTTGCTTCCATTGCTCCCAAAATGGGAGTGCTCCGGCCAGCGGCATCCACGCCGGGGCAAACACCGCCAGCAGCGCCAACAGGCCCCAACCCAGGGCCGTCAGGGCGCTTTGCCACAGCGGGGCCTGGTGCAGGTCGCTGGCCACCGGGGCCAGGGCCGCGCCCAGGTAGGCGGCAA
>DASUON010000395.1:0-2167 GCA_036276615.1 Burkholderiaceae bacterium | reverse complement strand
GGTGTAGGCGTCGGGGTCCAGGCGGCGCATTTCCGCCTCGATCCAGGCCTCGACCTCGCGCATCAGCTCGTCCGGCTGGCGGCCCACGCTGGGAATGGCAGGGCCGATGGAGAACACCACGGTCCCCGGGCGTTTGATCAGGGCCTTGCGCGGCCAGCACCGCCCTGAGGTGACGGCCACCGGGATCACCGGCGCACCGGTTTCCACCGCCAGCCGGGTGCCGCCCGATTTGTACTGGCCCTTTTGGCCGCGATCGACCCGCGTGCCTTCGGGGAACATGATGACCCAGGTGCCCTGCGCCAGCAGCCGACGGCCTTGCTCCACCACCCGATTGAAGGCCTGGGCCCGCTTGCTGCGGTCGATGTGGATCATGTCCATGCGCGCCATGGCCCAGCCGAAGAACGGCACGTACAGCAGTTCCTTCTTGAACACGTAGGCCAGGGGGTGCGGCATCAGCGTGGGCATGGAAAAGGTTTCCCAGGTGGACTGGTGTTTCACCAGCAGCACCGCCGGGCTGGTCTTGCCCGTGGGCAGGTTTTCACGGCCCAGCACCTCGTTGCGGATGCCCAAAATGACCTCGCCGCCACGCACCGCCACACGCAGCCAGGCCGCGCACATCCAGTAAATGCGGGTGGGCGAGGCAAACACCGAGGACAGCACCACCACGAGGCTCCACGGGATCACGGTGACGGCCATCCACACCAGGTGCAGCAGGGAACGGATCAGATTCATTTGATTAACCAAAAACAGGTCCAGCGCTTTTATTTATTGGACCTTCAGCTACAGTTTCAATACTGCTTCAGCAGCACTTCGACAAACGCGACCAGGTCCTGGTGCACCTGCGTGCCCGGCGGCAGCCCCGGTGGCAGGCTGCCATCGCGGTGGCACTCGGAGTTGCCGGTCAACAGCAAATGGGTGGGGCACCCGGCCAAGGCCGCGGCCTGCGCGTCCCACACCGAGTCGCCCGCGGCGGGCACCTCGGACAAGGGCACGCCAAACCGCGCCCCGATCTGCTCGAACAAGCCCGGCCCCGGCTTGCGGCAGCGGCACTGGTCTTCGGGGGTGTGCGGGCAGTAGAACACCGCCTCGATGCGCCCACCCACCGCCGCCAGCGCCTTGTTCATCTTGTTGTGGATGGCGTTGAGCACCGTCACATCCAGCAAGCCCCGGCCAATGCCGGGCTGGTTGCTGGCCAGCACCACCTTCCAGCCTGCGTGGTTGAGGCGGGCCACCGCCTCCAGGGCGCCGGGCAGGGGCACCCATTCGTCGGGGGTGGTGATGAAGTCGTCCCGCGGCAGGTTGAGGGTGCCGTCGCGGTCCAGGATCAGCAGTTTCATGGCAGCTCCCAACCCAACACAAACCAGCCTTGCCAGTGGCCCGGGGCCAGCTTCAGGGTGACACGCTCGGGCTTGGCCAGCAGCGCGGGCGTTGGGTTTTCCACCACCACCCGGTGCAGGCCGCCTTGCTCGGGCCACTCCACAAACAAACGGGCACCGCCCACGCCACGCGACGAGGCAGGCACTTCCTGCACCGCCACCAGCTTGAACGACTCGGTCCGCTGCACCTGCAGGTCGCGCTGGTTGGCCTGCTCACGCCAGGCCGCCCAGGTGCCGCCCAGCCACACCAAGGCCCACAGGGCCAGCAGCACCCACAACGCCCCCTGCCGCACACGGGTGCCCGGACGAGCCCAACGCGCCCAGGCCAGCCGCGCCACCAGGGCGGCCACCAGCAAGGCACCGCCCCACACCATCAGCGCATGGACCAGGGCATCGGGATCGGGGGCCAGCGACAGCGGTGCGGGCCAGTTCACGCCCGGAGCCTCTCGCTCATCCTTCAAATTCCAGCGCAAGGCCACCCACAACAGCACCGGCAGCACCAGCGCATTGCCAATGAGTTGCTTGCGCCAACCCAGCTTGGGGGGCGCAGCAGGGCGGAGGGTGCCGTCGTCGTCCATGGCCATCGACCCCGCTCAGGCCGCCAGGCGACCGAGGTCGGCCACGCGGTTCATGGCGTTGTGCAGGGTCTTGAGCAGGCCCAGGCGGTTGGCCTTGAGGGCCGGGTCGTCGGCGTTGACCATCACGCCGTCAAAAAAGGCGTCCACCGGGGCACGCAGCGCGGCCAGGGCCTGCAGGCTGCCGGTGTAGTTGCCGACGGCAAACGCGGCATC
>DASUON010000394.1:0-4131 GCA_036276615.1 Burkholderiaceae bacterium | reverse complement strand
CGCGGGCGATGATATTGGAGCCGATGGCTGCCTGGATCGCCACGTCGAACATCTGTCGGCTGATGATCTCGCGCATCTTGGCCACAACGGCCCGGCCGCGGAACTGGCTCTGCACGCGGTGCACGATCATGGCCAGCGGATCGACGCGCTCGCCGTTGATGAGGATGTCGACCTTTACGACGTCCGCGGCGCGGTACTCCTTGAACTCGTAGTCCATGGAGGCGTAGCCGCGGCTGACTGACTTGAGCTTGTCGAAGAAGTCCAGCACGATTTCGCCCAGCGGCATGTCGTAGGTCAGCATGACCTGTTTGCCGTGGTAGGCCATGTTGAGTTGCTGACCGCGCTTGACGTTGGCCAGTGTCATCACCGGACCCACATACTCCTGCGGCATGTACAGGTGCACGGTCACGATGGGTTCGCGGATTTCCTGGATGCGCCCCACCTCCGGCATTTTGGAGGGGTTTTCCACCTGGATGACTTCGCCATCCCCCTTGACCACCTCATACACCACGCTGGGTGCGGTGGTGATCAGGTCCTGGTCGAACTCGCGTTCCAGGCGCTCCTGCACGATTTCCATGTGCAGCAAGCCCAGAAAGCCGCAACGGAAGCCAAAGCCCAGGGCTTGGGACACCTCGGGCTCGTACTGCAAAGCCGAGTCGTTGAGCTGCAGCTTTTCCAGCGCATCACGCAGTTGGTCGTACTCGCTGGCTTCGGACGGGTACAAACCAGCGAACACCTGCGGCTTGACTTCCTTGAAGCCCGGCAGCGGCGCGGTGGCAAACGCCAGGTTGGCACCGCTGGAGGTCTTGATGGTGGTGATGGTGTCACCCACCTTGGCGGCTTTCAGCTCCTTGATGCCCGCAATCACATAACCCACCTCGCCCGCCTTCAAGGCATCGCGAGGTACGTTGTGGGGGGTAAAAACACCGAGTTTCTCGGCGTTGTACAGCGCCTCGGTGGCCATGAGCTTGATGCGGTCACCCCGGTTCAGTTGCCCGTCAACCACGCGCACCAGCATCACCACGCCCACATAGGCGTCGAACCAGCTGTCGATGATCATGGCGCGCAGCGGCCCCGTGGGGTTGCCACGCGGTGCGGGCACCTTGGCCACCACCAGCTCCAGGATGTCGTCCACACCCATGCCGGTCTTGGCAGAGCACGGCACGGCATCGGTGGCGTCGATGCCGATCACGTCTTCAATCTCTTGCTTGGCGTTGTCCGGATCGGCCTGGGGCAGGTCCATCTTGTTGAGCACCGGCAGCACTTCCACACCCAGGTCCAGTGCGGTGTAGCAGTTGGCCACGGTCTGGGCTTCCACCCCCTGGCTGGCATCCACCACCAGCAACGCGCCCTCGCACGCCGACAAAGAGCGGCTGACTTCATACGAAAAGTCCACGTGGCCGGGTGTGTCGATGAGGTTGAGGTTGTAGACCTGACCGTCACGGGCGGTGTAGTGCAGCGCTGCGGTCTGAGCCTTGATGGTGATGCCGCGCTCTTTCTCGATGTCCATGGAGTCCAGCACCTGTTCGCTCATTTCGCGATCGGCCAGACCGCCGCAGCGCTGAATGAGGCGATCGGCCAGGGTGGACTTGCCGTGGTCGATGTGCGCGATGATGGAGAAATTGCGGATGTGGTTCATGAACAGTGCGGCCAGCGCAGGGCTCCAAAAAACAGACGGAGCCAAGAAAAAGGGCGCGCCTGATGCGGGCGCGCCCGTTGAAACCGCGGATTTTACCCGTCAGGCCGAAGGCATGCCGCCTTCATCACCGGCCACTGGGGCGAATCAGCACGTATTGAGCCCACTCCCCTCGGCGCAACAACACGCTGATGGCCTTGGTTTTGTCCAGACGGGCCAGCACCGCCTCAAGCTCACGCACCGAGGCTACCTCGGTGTTGGCCACGCTCAGAATCACATCGCCTTCGTTCAAGCCGGCACGGGCGGCGGCGCCTTCCACGGCATCCACACGCACGCCGCCTTTCAGACGCAACTCGTTGCGCTGGGCCTCGGTCAAATCCCCCACGGTCAGCCCCAGCGCCTTGGCCCCGGAGGCGGGCACGGGTTTGCCCTCGCCCGAACCCGAGCGGCGGGCCGACGGCTTGGCATCGGCCTCCACCTCGCCCACCAACACCGAGATGTCTTTCATCTTGCCGCGGCGAAACACCGTGACGGTGCTGCGTGTACCGGGTTTGGTGTTGCCCACCAAACGCGGCAAATCCACCGATTTTTCAATGGAGCGCCCCTCAAACCGGACGATGATGTCCCCGGCCTCCAGTCCAGCCTTGGCAGCCGGAGAGTCAGGTTCCACCGAGCGCACCAAGGCCCCGCGCGCCTCACCCAGGCCCAGGGACTCGGCCACGTCCTTGGACACCTGATCGATGGACACCCCGATGCGCCCACGGGTCACTTTGCCCGAAGCCCGCAGTTGGTCGGACACGCGCATGGCCTCGTCGATGGGGATGGCGAACGAAATGCCCATGAACCCCCCCGAGCGTGAGTAGATCTGGCTGTTGATGCCAATGACCTCCCCCCGCAGGTTGATCAGCGGCCCACCGGAGTTGCCAGGGTTGATGGCCACATCGGTCTGGATGAAGGGCAAGAAGTCCCCGGTGTCACGCGCCTTGGCACTGACGATGCCCGCGGTGACGGTGTTCTCCAACCCGAACGGGGAGCCAATGGCCATCACCCATTCACCCACCCGGATTCGGCTGGCGTCACCTATGCGCACGGCGGGCAGGCCTGCGGCTTCAATTTTCACCACGGCCACGTCGGTTCGCTTGTCGGCCCCCACCACCTTGGCCTTGAACTCGCGCTTGTCGGGCAACGTCACCAACAACTCATCGGCACCGTCCACCACGTGGGCGTTGGTCATGATGTACCCATCGGTGGACAGGATGAAGCCAGACCCCACACCAGTGGGCCGCTCTTCATCCTGTCCGCCCCGGTCCTGGCGCGGCGCACTGCGCCCAGACCCCGGGGGCACCGGAATGCCAAAACGACGGAAAAACTCCAACATCTGTTCGTCGGCCGCACCGCCGGTGGGGGTCTGGCGCACACGTTCCAAGGTCCGGATGTTGACCACCGACGGGCCGACCAACTCGACCAGCTCGGTGAAATCCGGCAACCCCTTCACCACCGGCGCTGGTGACTGGGCCCACACGGGCGTGGCAGCCAAACCCACCGCACAACCTGCCGACAGCATCAAAGCCCCGATCCAGCGTTGTGCAGAAAGGGAAATTGGGGGTCGCGAGGCAATCTGCATGAACTCAACTCCGAAAGATGTCAGGATGAACAAAAAAACGCGACCCACTTGGGGTCGCTGACCTGTGCTTCAAGAGGCCACCCACAGGGCCCCACGTCAGAGACTCAGCGTGTGCGCTCAAGTTCCTGTGCAAACAGGCTGAGCGTGCGAGCGGGCACCTCCCCCACCAGGGTCAGCCAGTGCTCTCCCATTCGCTTGGCCATGGAACGGGTGGCGCCAGACGCCATGCTGCCCTCCTGCACATGCCGCTTGGGGTCGTAACCCTCGATGAACAGAGACACCGAGGCCAAACCGTCAGACAACACCCATTGCAACGGGGGGGGTGCAGACTGAGGATCGGCTTCGTCCTTGATTTGGCACCCAATGGTTTGAAAACCCGGCACGTCCTTGCGCAACCGCCATCCCTGCTCTGCGGGCGTGGTGTGACGAACAGTGAGGGTCTGCACGGTGTAACCCGGCCGGTTCTTCATCAGCTTGAGCAGCGCTTCAACCTTCAACGGCACGTCCAGGTTCAGTTCGGAAAACGCCACCTGCTCCAACACCCGTTGCTGCCCGTCCAGGGTCTGGATTTTCAGAACCAGACCGGTTTTGCGCTCCGACCACACCCGGTAGCCAAAACGAAGGTCGTCCTTGGGGACCAAGTCGTGGGCCTCGGCTTCAAAACCGGCCACACGCTCCACCACACCCAAGGGTTTGAGGCTGTAGTGCTCCTGAACCGATTGCCCTTGGGTCTGCAGCAATGCGGGAAACAAGCCCAGCGTCTCACGGCGCTCCTGCACCGTGGTGCGGGCCTCGGGAATGAAGGTCACCACCTCGTCGTTGCGCCGGACCGTGGTGCGAGCCGGTCCGGTCAACGTGTCCACACGCTCCA
>DASUON010000393.1:0-14073 GCA_036276615.1 Burkholderiaceae bacterium | reverse complement strand
TGGGCCACCGCCGCGCCCCGGTGGTTGAGGATGTGCACGCACAAATGCCCCGGTTGTGTGCCCGCCGACAGCAGGAGGCGCACCACGGCGGGGGACGGCTGGGTTCGGGCCGACTCGGGGCGGCACACCCACACCAGCCCGCCTTGGCGGGACGCGGCCAGCTGCAAGCGCCGCAACGCGGCAAACGAGGCCTGGGGCAACCAGGCCAGCACCGCGCCCACCGAGGGGCAGGCCAGGGCCTGTTCACAGGCCCACAGGCGGCGGGCCGGGTCGGCGGTGTTGACCTGTACCCATTGGCCGGGATTCAGGCCCCGCGCCCGCCAGGCCGAGGCCAGCGGCACCCCCGAGGGGCCCACCAGCACCAGGCGCGGATGCGCTTCTGTGGCCGACGGGGGCCGCTGGGCCAGCCAGCGCCGCAGCGCGGGGGCCACCAGGGCCCAAGGCAGGGGGCCGGGCGTGTCTTGCAGCACCTCCACCACGCCCCCCAGCGGCCAGCCGCCCCCGGCCAGGTGGGCGTCGAGCACCGCATGGCCGGTGGGGCAGACCGGTTCGGGCAACGCCCCAGCCCCTGCAGCCTCGCAGGCGCGCCAGGTGCCGGGCACCTGCACGGGGGCCCGGCCGGAGGGGGCCTGGGAAATGAACATGGCGGCGACGGCAAGAATAACTGTATTTATAAACAGTATATTCTGATCGTCGCGCCTGATGGCGCGGGTTGTCCCTCAACCCTTGGGCAAATGCCCCATGTGGCTGGCCACCATGCCCGCCACCAGTTCGGCCACGGCCTCGGGCGCAAGCTCCTCGTCGAACAACATTTCGACGGCGGCGTAGATCAGCTCCACCACGGTCCGGCTCACCAGAAACACGTGTGCAGGCGAAACGTCGGGCAGCGCCTCCAACAGAAAGTCGATTTGCTGCTGCGTGACGGCCCGGTGTGAATCCAGGCGCACTTGCTGCAGCGCGGGCACAGCACGCATGGCCCGCATCACCCAGACGCCGCCCTTGAACCGTCGGGTGACGTCATGGGTGTCCAGGATCAAGCCCTTGAGGGCCTGCGCCAGTTGCCTGGCGTCGCCCCCCAGGGCTTGGGGGGTGATCCATTGGCGCACCCGTTCATTTTGCTGGTGCATGAGCCGTTGCCCCAGCTCGGACAACACCGCGTACTTGTTGGGGAAGTACTGATAGAGCGCGGGCGGGGTGAGGCCCGCCCGTTCACAGATGAGGTTGGTGGACAGCCGCTCGATGCCCACGTCTTCCAGGGTGAGTGCGGCGACTTCCAGGATGCGTTCGTAAGTCTCCGCACTGCGTTGTTGCGCAGGACGCTTCTTGGCGGTCAAGGCCGGTGGTTTTTTGGGGGAGGCGGTCACGGGCTTTGGGGGGTGTGCGGGGCTAGGGGATTATCCCTAGCCGATGAATGCGACAAAACAATAGTCATAACTATAGAATAGTCTTCACTATCTTTTGTGACTTGCCGCTTCGGCGCCTTTGGGATTTTTTGGGTCTGGAGGTCTGAGTTGAAACACCTGTTTTCGTGCTGGATTGGAGCGATCTCGTTGTTCGGCGGGGCGGCATGCGCAGCGTCTGTCGGGGAGGTGGGGGGCTTGTGGATGACGGCACAAAAAGACGCCGTCATCGAATTCAGGCCGTGCAGCGACCGTGAAGAAGCGCTTTGCGGGCACATCGTCTGGGACAAGGATGCAGGCACCCCGGCAGACACCTGTGGGGTGCACATCGTCAGGCTGGAGCGCCTGGCGGGTGATGTGTGGCGGGACGGTTGGGCCTATGACCCCAGAGACCGCAAAAAGTACAAGGCAACGCTGCGCATCAAGGACGGTGCGCTGTTGCTCCGGGCCTACATCGGCGTGGAGGTCTTGGGTCAGACCGAGTCATTCAGCCGCGTCACCGCACTCCCCCCCACCCCCAGTTGCAAGAACTGAAACGCATCACAGGAGAGACAACCATGAACATGTTTTTTGCACGAGTCCTCACCGCAGTGGGGGCCTTGGCGTGCGCCACCGTTGCACAGGCCGCATCCGAAGAACTGGCCAGCTACAACATCGATGTGGAACTGAAGGCCGTGAGCGATCAGCTCACGCGGGGTGTTTCAGACTCACTCATGCAACCAGGCTTGCGATTGAGCGTGCAGGCTGCCCATGAAAGCGGGTTGATCGGATTGCTGGAGGTGGCCACCGTCAGCAAAAAGCAGTTCACCGACAGCAATGGCCTGGCGTTGACGCTGGCCGGGGGGTACCGCTTCGGGGACCCCGACGCCTGGCATTTCGGCGTGGGCTTGGCCACCGAGCTGTTTCCGAACGCCAAGTTCAATCCACCCCATGCGTTCGACATGGAGACGTTCACGCCAACGCAGTTCAGGACCACACGCTACGACACCACCTTTGCGGTGCTGGAAGCGGGGTATGGGCCGTTGGAGGGGCGGGCCATGCGTGTCATGTCGGAAAACTACCGCGGCATCAGCACCGGTGGGGTGTGCGGCACGCTCCTGGCCATGACCGCCGACCCCACCAAAGGCCTGGCCTGTTATGCCCGGGGGGACCGAGGGGCCAAGGGCAGTTGGCTGCTGGACCTGGATTACAAGCAGCCCCTGAATGGAACCACCACCCTGGTGCTGCACGTGGGGCACCAGCGGATTGCCAACTTTTCCGAAGCCAGCTTTACCGACTACCGCATTGGCCTCCTCCACAAGCGGTGGGGTTACGAGTGGGGCATTGACTGGGTGGCCACACACGTCAAGGACCGAACGCTCTTCCTGACGGCGGATGGTGACCGCCTGCGAGCGACGGACAACAACAAACTGGTGCTGTCGGTGGCACGCAAGTTCTGACGCAACAGGTCCACCACATGACGCATTCCGCGCAAACCGGCGCCATGGTGCTGGCCGTCGACCTGGGCACATCGGGCTGCAAATGCGCACTGGTGTCCTTGGACGGGGCTGTCCATGCATGGGCGTTCCGCCCCGTGAAACTGCACGTGGAAGGCGCTCTCGCAGAGCAGGATCCGCATGCGTGGTGGGCCGCCTTCATCGGCAGCGCTGGGGAGCTTTTCTCCACACACCCGCACCTTCGCGCCAAGGTGCGGGCGGTGTGCTGCTCCACGCAAACCGAGGTCACGGTCTGTGTGGACCGCGAGGGCCAGCCGCTCGCTCCGGCCATGAGTTGGCTGGATGCACGGGGGGCACCTGCCCTGAGCCGCCGGGTGCGCAGCCGCGCGGTCAACATCGAAGGTTATGCGCCGCTCAAGCTCTTGCGGTGGTTGCGCTTGACGGGCGGAGCCCCGTCGTTGACCGGGCGAGACAACGCCGGCCACATGGTCTACATCCGGGATGAGAAGCCAGAAATCTATGCCCGCACGCACAAGTTCCTGAACGCCCTGGACTACATGAACCTGCGCCTGACCGGAGAGTGGTGCACGACGCAGGACTCCATCCTCACCGCCTGGGTGACCGACAACCGCTCGGTGCACAACGTGCGCTATGCCCCCAGTCTGGTGGCGCAGTTGGGGCTCGATCTGGACAAGTTGCCCCCCATCGTCAAGTCCACCGATGTCCTGGGGCCGCTGCGCCCGGAGGTTGCAAACGCGTTGGGGCTGAGCCCATCGACCGTGGTGGTGGCAGGCGCCATCGACACCTCTGCCACGGCCGTGGGCGCAGCGGTGACGGACTTCGAATCCCACCTGTACCTGGGCACGTCGTCGTGGCTGGGGGCACACGTTCCCTTCATGAAAACCGACCTGCGCCACAAGCTGGCGGCCGTGCCCTGTGCCGTCGCAGGGCGGTACCTGGCCATGGCATTGCAGTCCACCGCGGGGGCCAATTTGTCGTTCCTTCGGGACCGCATCCTGTACCACCCGGACGAACTGGCCAGTGACGAGGAACACCCTGCCGTGTACGACGTGCTCAATCAGATTGCCGCACGGGTTCCGCCGGGCGCCCGTGGGTTGATCTACACGCCGTGGTTGCTGGGCGAAAGAACCCCGGTGGACGACCCTCGCTTGCGCGCCGGGCTGTTCAACATGTCGCTGGAGCATTCCCGCGAAGACATTTTTCGCGCGTTCCTGGAGGGCGTTGCCCTCAACACGCGATGGATGCTGGACCCCTTTGCACGCCTGCTGGGCCGCGACGTGGGCGTCATCACCGCGGTGGGCGGAGGCGCCCAGTCGGACGTGTGGTGCCAGATTTTTGCGGATGTGACAGGTCAAGCCATCCGCCAGCTCGCCAGCCCCATCCAGGCCAATGCCATCGGGGCCACGTTCATTGCCGGGGTGGGACTGGGTGAGCTGACGTTCGACAACCTGTCTTCGTTGAGGAAAGTCCGCCGGGTGTACGAGCCCGCCAGCGCATTGCGGCGCCTCTATGCCGATCAGTTCGAAACCTTCAAGGAAATCAACACGCGCATGGCCCCGCTGTACCACCGCATCAACGCCCCTTCAGGAGTTCCATCATGAGTGTTCAAGACGTGCGTCAGGGCATCGTCCAACTGTGCATCGAGTTGTCCCGGCGTGGCCACCTGGCGGGCACCGGCGGCAACGTGGCCGTGCGTGTGGACGCACACCACTTTGCAGTCACCCCGTCCGCCACCGACTACCTCACCATGCAGCCCAACGACGTGTGTGTGCTGCAACTGGCCGACTTGAAGCCAGTCAGCGGAGACCGCGCCCCGTCGGTGGAAACCGGCTTGCATGCCAAGGTGCTGCGCACACGACCGGATGTGCAATGCAGCATCCACACCCATCAACCGCTGGCCAGCGCCTGTGCACTGGTGGGTGCACCGCTGACGGTGCCAGACGGCGCATGGCGCACTTCACTGGGGCCAACGGTCCCGGTGGTGGGCTACGCACCATCAGGCTCCCGTTGGTTGTCCGCCAAGCTGGCTCGGGCGCTGCGACCGGACACGCAGGCCTACCTGATGTTGAACCACGGCGTCTTGTGCTGCGGCCCCACGGTGGCCGCAGCGGTCCGCTCGGTGGAAGACCTGGAGGCCCTGTGCCGCATCCACCTGTCGCAACGCATCCAGCAGCGTGACCCGGGTCATCCTCATCCGCATCAGCTGCTGGCCAAGGTCCTGTCGGCGCTGGGGTTGTCGTCTCCCTCTGTTTCACCATCCGTCACATCATGAGCAACCTGTCTTCCATTCACACCGCAACCCAGGCGTCAGGGCGCAGCCCTGCAATTTCCGCATGGCCAGACGTGCACGCCTTGCAACACCGGTTCAACGACCTGGTCAAACAACCCATGCGCCCCATCCGACCGGAGGCCATGGGCAAGGTCATGCGCTGGTTCGAAGACCGGTGCCAGGGCTCCAAGCGCCTGTCAGAACAGGCCAAGACCGTGATTCCGGGCGGGGTTCAGCACAACCTGGCGTTCAACCACCCGTTCCCATTGGCCATCGACCGGGCCGAGGGTGCCTACATGACCGATGTGGACGGCAACCGGTACATCGACTTCCTGCAGGCCGGAGGTCCCACCCTGTTGGGCAGCAACCACCCGGCGGTGCGAGCCAAGGTGCACGAGCTGATCGACCAGTGCGGGCCGGTCACGGGCCTGCTTCACGAGTACGAGGCCAAGCTGGCCGAGCTGGTGTGCCACCACATGCCCGCAGTGGACATGGTGCGTTTGCTGGGATCGGGCACCGAAGCGGTCATGGGTGCGGTGCGTCTGGCACGGGCCTACACCGGCAAGAAGTGGATCATCAAGGTGGGCGGTGCGTACCACGGCTGGAGCGACCAGCTGGTGTACGGCATGCGCCTGCCCAACACAGGACGCATGGAAGCGGTGGGCATTCCCCGCGGGGCCACCGGCCACACCCAGGAGTGCTTCCCCAACGATCTGGAGGCCCTGCGCCGCAAGCTTCAGATCAACCGCTGGCGAGGGGGCACGGCAGCCGTGCTGCTGGAACCGTTGGGCCCCGAGAGCGGCACCCGACCGGTGCTGGCGGACTACAACCGTCAGGTGCGGGCGCTGTGTGATGAGTTCGGCGCACTGCTCATCTTCGACGAGGTGGTCACGGGTTTCCGCATCGGGATGGGGGGTGCACAGGCCTATTTCAATGTCAAGCCGGACTTGACGGTGCTGGGCAAATGCCTGACGGGCGGCTTTCCCATGGCCGGTGCGATCGGGGGGCGCAAAGACATCATGATGATGCTGGTGGGAGGCATTGGCACCAACGCCAAACGGGCGTTTGTGGGCGGCACCTTGTCGGCCAACCCGCTGTCCTGTGTGGCGGGATACCACGCCTTGCTGGAAGCCGAGCGCGCAGATGCCGCTGGTGTGGCGGGACGCGCCGGGGACCGGTTGCGCCAAGGGTTGGAAGAGATCATCCGCCGTCGCAACCTGCCCTATGTCACCTACAACATGGGTTCCATCGTGCACCTGCAAACCTCCGGGGTGCTGTTGATGGACACCAGCAGCTTGTGGAAGTTGTACAAGGTCAAGGACGAAGCCAAACGCCGCAAGCACATGATGGAAGAAATGGGTGCGGCGTACACCGCACACGGCCTCATCACCTTGGCGGGCAGCCGCATTTACACCAGCCTGGCCGACACCAACGAAGTGATTGACGATGCCCTCAATCGCTTTGATGACGTGTTCAAACTGGTTTGATGCCATGAGCACTCGCGACGAGCTTCAGTCCCTGTGGCTGTCCACCCGGGATCGCCTGCAAGCCAAAGAACTTTGGGCACACGGTGAAGCCAGCCTGTCACTGCGCATTCCCGACACGGACCTGATGTGGTTTGGCGTGGGGAGCGATGCCGCGCCCCAGCTGTTGCCCTGGCGCGGCCCTGAAGCCCCGGGCAAGGCCGCAGGCGTGCACGCCGTGATTCACCGTCGCCGTGGCGACGTGAGCGCCGTGTTTCGTGGCGGCGGTGCGTTCGGTGCGTGCCTGTCCGGCTTTGGCGTGCTGCCACAGGTGTTCGATGAACAGGCACGCCACCTGGGGCGCATGGGGCAACCCGTGGACCGCCTGGGGGATTTGGAGGGCACGCTCAGAACGGGCGGCAACGTGCTGCTTTTCCGCAGCCAACCCATCTGCATGGGCATGACCGCGACGCGTCTGGCCCTCAACGCTGAGTTGTTCGAAAAGTGCGCCAAGGCGTATGTGCTGGCGGCCGCCAGCGGCGCCCGGGTCCGGCCCCTGCCGTGGATCGTGCGGTTTGTGGCCAACCGACGCTTGAGCAAAGACCAGCGGCTGGCCCTGCAAAGACTGCAGCAGGGGCAACTGCCAACCGAAAGCAAAGGGTATTGACATGACCCACCCACACGCCCGAGAGCTGTCCACCGCTGAGCTGGTTTCGGCCTTGCTGGTCGGAACCGTGGGGGTGCTGATGGTGGGGGTTCAGCCCATTGTCTTGGGGGCCCTGGTGGATGCTCACCAAGTGACCCTGGAGGGGGTGGGCTTGGTGGCCATGGGCGAAATCATTGCCCTGGGGCTGGGTGTGGCGCTGGGAGACATCCTGTTGCCGGTGACCCATGTGCCCAGGGTCACGTTGTGGGCGGCCCTCAGCGCGGCAGCCCTCAACCTGCTGAGCACCACGTGTTCGGGCGACGTTGCCTTGCTGGCGATGCGCGCACTCACGGGCTTGGCGGAAGGAGGCCTGGTGTGGGGAACCACAGCGGTGGTGGTGCGCAGCGCCAACCCTCCTCGGATGGGGGCGGTGTACTTTGTGGCCCAGACACTGGCACAGGCGCTGCTGGGTGCCGTGCTGGCCCATGGGGTCATTCCCGCCTGGGGCTGGCCGGGTGCCTTTCAGGTGCTGGCGATCACGTGCCTGATGGCCGCCGTGCTGGCATGGTGGCAACCACGCCACCTGAAACCGCTGGCCCCGGCCACGTTGAGCGGGTTTGAATGGACCACGTCTTCGGTGTTGCCCCTGGCGGCGGTGTTTTGCCAACTCGCCACATTGGGGGCATTTTGGGCTTACCTGGAGCCCATGGGGCAAGCGGTGGGCTTGGATGCACAGGCGGCCCAGTCTCTGGTGTCCGTGGTGCTGGTGATGCAGGTTTTGGGCGGAGCCCTGTCCACCCTGCTGGTGCGGCGCTTGCCGCCACTGACGGTGCTGATGTGGGCATCGGTGATCTTGGGGAGCGTGGTGCTCTACATCCAGCATCTGCATCCCGGTGAGACTCAAGGCTTTGTCGTGGCCTGTGCCGTCTTTGGACTGGTGTGGCTGTTCATGCTGCCATTTCACATCGGCCTGGCGTTGCGGGCCGACCCCAGCGGCCGTTTGGCCAGCCTGGTGCCTGCAGCGCAGTTGCTGGGCAGTGCGATGGGGCCTCTGGTGGCCTCGGTGGTGGTGGTGGGTGAGGACGCATCCGCCGTGCCCTGGGTCAGTTCGGGGTTTGCCGTCGTGACGTGTGTGTTGTTGGGGGCCTGGAAGCTGCGCGCCCCCTCTGCGCCTGGGAACTGAACTTCCGCCCTCAGGACCAAAAGTCGCCATGCCCTTTCGGAACAAGGCGGTGTTGATGGTGGGTGCCTCCGCGGGCATGGGACGGGGCCTGGCGCTTCGCCTCGCATCACCTGAAAGGGGTTTCACGCTTCACGGACATGCCCTTTGCCGACGCGCCCATGCATCCGGAGGGCACCACAGTGAAGGAGCTTGACCATTGAGAACCACAGACATGGGTGGGTGGCTCTACACATGCGGACGAGAATCGCGCAAAAAGACGCTGCGCATCAACGGCTTGAGTGAACTCGGAAGGCCAGCCACCATGCCCGAGTGGGTCATGGCATCGCCCCGCCAGGGACGGCGGCCACAACGCCAACCACTCGCTTTGTCGAAATGACTCGCCCAAGACACATTCGCTCTGACCCATTTTGCATCGGCGCCAAAACGACCATGACCCAACCCACCCTGCCCTTCGACCCGGACACGCCTGCCGCCGACATTGACCGCCTGTTTGCCCTCCAGGCCCCCATGGCGCTGGCCTTGCGCCAGTCCACCCTGGCCGAGCGGCGGCACAAGCTGGAGCGACTGCGCGATGCGCTGATGGCGCGGCGCACGCAGTTCCTGGCGGCTTTTGCCCAGGACCTGCGCAAGCCCGAGGTGGAAGTGGACCTGACCGAGCTGGTGCCGGTGCTGGACGAAATCCGCCACGCGCTCCAGCACCTGCGGCGCTGGATGCGGCCACACAAGGTGGCCCCCACACTGTTGATGCTGGGCACCCGCGGGCAGGTGGTGTACCAGCCGCGGGGGCGTTGCCTGATCATCGGCCCCTGGAACTACCCGCTCAACACCCTGGTGGGGCCGCTGGTGTCGGCGGTGGCGGCGGGCAACACCGTCATCCTCAAACCGTCTGAATTCACCCCGCACGTCAACGCCGAGGTGGCCCAGCTGGTGGCCGAGGTGTTCGACCCCGCCGAAGTGGCCATGGTGCACGGGGCGGTGGCCACTTCGCAGCACCTGCTGTCGCTGCCGTTCGACCACATCTTCTTCACCGGCTCGCCCCTGGTGGGCAAGGTGGTCATGGCCGCCGCTGCGCAGCACCTCACCTCGGTGACGCTGGAGCTGGGGGGCAAGTCGCCGGTCATCGTGGATGAAACGGCTGACCTGGAACACGCCGCCCGTCACATCATGTGGGGCAAGGTGGTCAACGGCGGGCAGACCTGCGTGGCCCCCGACCATGTCTACGTTCACCGCAGCGTGCACGACCGCTTTGTGGCCCTGTGCCGCGGCATGCTGGCCCAGCGTTTTGGCACCGATGCCAACGCCGTGGCCACCAGCCCCGACCTGGCCCGCATGATCCACAGCCGCCACGCACAACGCATTGGGGCCCTGATCGATGACGCGATGGCCCAAGGTGCGCACATGGAAGCGGGTGGACAACACGACGCCGCCACACGCTACGTGGCCCCCACCCTGCTCACGCAGGTGCCCGACACGGCGCTCATCGGCCAGGAGGAAATCTTTGGCCCGGTGCTGCCCATCCGCGCCTACGACACGCTGGACGAGGTGATCGACCGCATCAATGCGGCCCCCAAGCCCCTGGCCCTGTACCTGTGGACCCGCAACGACGACACCGTGGACGCCGTGCGCACCCGCACCAGCTCGGGCAGCTTGGGCGTCAACCTGTGCCTTCAGCAATACACCCACGGCAACCTGCCGTTCGGGGGCGTCAACAACTCCGGCATCGGCAACGGGCATGGGTTTTATGGCTTCAAGGCGTTTTCGCACGAGCGTGCGGAACTTCGATCCAGCACCTGGTCGGCCTTGACTTTGTTGTTTCCGCCCTACAACAACCGATCCAAACGCCTCAGTTTGACCCTGCTCAAACTGCTTCAGCGCTTCTGAGACCGCCCAACCGCCAAACGGGCAGTGTCGGAGAAAAGCTTTCTCTAGAATGAACGGCTGATTTTTCAACAACCGTTGGGCCCCGTTCCATGCCAGATTCGCCTGCTTCTGGCCAATCCGCGTTTGGCACGCTGGATGTGGCCGCGCCTGAGCTGCTGCGCAGCGTGGTGGACCATTCGCCCACGATGCTGGCCTACTTTGACAGTGCGCTGATCTGCCGCTATGGCAACGCCAGCTACCGGCGGGTGTTCGAAACCCCGGGGGAAACGCTGGAGGGAACGCATTTCGAGTCCCTCGTACTCCCTCACATGCGCGACCACATCATGCCGCGCGCCCGTGCGGCCCTGACGGGCCTGCCCCAGGACTACGAATACGAACGCCCCATGCCCCAAGGGGGCAGCATGCATGTGGAGGTGAAATACACCCCCGACGTGCGCGATGGCCAGGTGGCGGGCATGTTCGTCGAGCTGCACGACATCACCAGCCACAAAAAAATCGAAGAGCTGGTGCTGGAGTCCAACCGCCACCTGGAAGAGCACATCCGCGAACGCTCGGCCCGGCTGTTCGACAGCGAGCAGCGTTTCCGGCTGATGGTGGATGGCCTGCAGGACTACTGCATCTACTTCCTGGACGAACTGGGCCGCGTGACCGACTGGACCGACAGCGCCCAGCGCATGCACGGCCTGACCCCCGACCAGGCGCTGCGCCAACCCATCGCCCAACTGCTGGACGACACCCACCCCGGTCAGCACCCGGGTTTTCAGGCCCAACTGCTGCGCCAAGCCATTGAGCAGGGTCACAGCGAAACCGACGGCTGGCAAATCCGCGCCGGACAACCCGCCTTCTGGGCCCACACCATGCTGACAGCCTTGCGCGACCCACGGGGCGAGCTGCAAGGCCTGTCGGTCATCACCCGCGACATGACCGAGGCCAAACGGCTGGAGGACATGCTCAACCAGCTCAACCAGGAGCTGGAAAAGCGCGTGGCCGAGCGCAGCCGCGAGTTGATGCTGGCCAACCGCGACATCGACGCCTTTGCCCACATGGTGTCGCACGACCTGCGGGCCCCGCTGCGCCACATCTCCGGCTACCTGACGCTGCTGCGCGAAGACCTGCAAGAGCAGCTCCACATCCCCGAAACGTCCGACATCTACCACCACACCTCGGCCATGGACCAGGCGTGCAAGCGGCTGTCGCGCATGATCGAAAGCACACTGGAATACGCCCGCCTGGGGCGCACCACGCTGGAGGCCGTGCCCACGCCCCTGGGCCCGGTCATGGAAGCGGCCCTGGCCAGCGCACGGCAGTCCGCTGGGAATCGGCTCATCACCTGGGTGCTGCCCGAGCACTGGCCCACGGTCCAGGGCGACCCGGCCCTGCTGACCCAGTTGTTCAGCCAGCTGCTGGACAACGCCGTCAAGTACACCCGCACCTCCGATGCAGCCTGCATCGAAATGGGCTGGAGAGTGGCCGATGCCAGCGACCCACAACCCTCGGGCTACACCCATTCAGGGCCGCAGATCCGCCTCTGGATTCAGGACAACGGCGTGGGTTTTGACAGTGAACGCGCCAACAACCTGTTCGTCATGTTCCAACGCCAGCACCACTCGATGGATTTCGAAGGCTCGGGAACCGGCCTGGCCTTGGGCCAGCGCATCGCGGGGTTGCATCGGGGCACGCTGCGCCTCAAAAGCCAGCCCGGGCACGGCTGCCGCGCGACGGTCACCCTGCCCATGGCAGACACCCTCCCCGCCTGACATCAACCCCCGGGGTTTGCCGCACATCAAAACACCCCAGGGGGTAGGCCGTCACAATGCGGGCTTTTCAGCCCTCAGCCGCCTGCCCCGCCATGGACTTCTCCGCCCTGCTCGAACAGCATTCCGAACCCGTGGTTCTGGCCGTGGGCGGTTTGGTGATGGGGTTGCTGTTCGGGTTTTTCGCCCAACGCTCGCGCTTTTGCCTGCGCGCCGCCGTCATCGAGTTCTGGCACGGCCAATGGGGCGAAAAGCTGCCAGTGTGGCTGATGGCGTTTTCGTCGGCCGTGGTGGCGGTGCAGCTGCTCATCCTCACCGGACAGCTGGACGTGAGCACTTCGCGCCAGATGGCCAACACCGGCAGCCTGTCGGGCGCGCTGATCGGTGGGCTGGTGTTCGGCATGGGCATGATCCTCACGCGCGGCTGCGCCAGCCGCCTGCTGGTGCTGTCGGCCACCGGCAACCTGCGCGCCCTGCTGTCGGGCCTGATCTTCGCGGTGGCGGCCCAGGCCTCGCTGGCCGGGGCACTGGCCCCGCTGCGCCTGACCATCAGCGGCTGGTGGACGGTGGACGGCGGCTCGGACCGCGACCTGCTGGCCTGGACCGGCCTGGGCCACGTGGGCGGGTTGCTGTTTGGCGCGGTGTGGCTGGCCGCCGGGGTGTTTTTTGCGCTGCGCAACCGCTGGTCGGTGCAGAAGTGGCTGTTCGCCATCGTCACCGGGCTGACGGTGGCCGGGGCCTGGTGGTTCAGCCACCAGGTGTCCAAGGCCTCGTTTGAAGTGGTCAACGTGCAGGGCCTCACGTTCAGCGGCCCCTCGGCCGAATGGCTGATGCGGGTGCTGGAGAACCCCGGGGCCAAGATCGGCTTCGACTTCGGGCTGATGCCCGGGGTGTTCGCAGGGTCGGCCCTCGGGGCGCTGCTGTTCAAGGAGTGGAAGCTGGAAGGCTTCAAGGACGGGCACAGCATGCGCCGCTACATCGTCGGCGCCATTCTCATGGGCTTTGGCTCCATGCTGGCCGGTGGCTGCGCCGTGGGCGCGGGCATGACCGGCGGGGCCATTTTTGCGGTGACGGCCTGGCTCACCCTGGTGGGCATGTGGGTGGGGGCCGGGGCCATGGACCGCCTCATGGACCGCGAGCCCCCGGCGGGCAACTGAACACCCGCCCCGCGCTCAACGCCGGGGCCTTGCCCTCACTGGCCGCAGCACTTCTTGTACTTCTTGCCACTGCCGCAGGGGCACAGGTCGTTGCGACCGGGCTCCGGCGCTTTGATGACCGTACCGGTGCGCGGGCCCAGGCTTTTCCAGATCTGGTGGATGTCGTACACCGCCCACAGGGCTTCGCCAAAGGCGTTCAAGCGCTCCTGGCTGACGCTGGGCGGGCCACCTTCCTCGTACATGTTTTCGGTGGGGGCGTGGGTGTCGTCTTCGGTGAGGGCGACGATGTGCTCCAGCGAGTCGCTGAGCCACTGGGCCACCTCGCGGTCACGCGGGGCCTCCCAGGCTTCCGGCCAGAACTCGACCGCGGCCATGAAACCCAGCGCCCAGATCTGCGCGAACGACGGCAATTCCTCCGGCGCATCGGGGTTGGCCGTCTGCTCGGCCTCCCACTGCGCCCGGTCTTCGGGGCTCAGGCAGGCGATGGCGCCGCGCACGTCCATCACCTCGGGCGAGAACGCGGCTTCGTCGGCCAGCGACTCGATCTTGGTGGCCAGGCTCACGGCCAGGGCCTGGCGGCGGCGCTCGCACAGCGCCAGGAACTGGGCCTTCTGCGCCCCGTCGGCCCACAGCGGGGCCTCGTCGGCGAACTCGGGCAGCAGGGTGTCGATGGCCTCGGCGGTGGAAACGGTTTCCCGGCAACACACCACGGCGGCCAGGAAGCCCTCGACAAACTCCCATTGCGGCACCTCAGGGTCGCGGGAGCGCATGTCGTCGAGCATGGCGTCCAGGGTTTCGAAATCGTCGGGGGTGAGGTCGGTGGAGAGGGTCATGTCAGGGGTCTCGTCAGTGAACGGGGGCAG
>DASUON010000392.1:0-16016 GCA_036276615.1 Burkholderiaceae bacterium | reverse complement strand
TGCCTCAAGGTCATCCCCATTGGCACGGCCTATGCGGTGTGGGGTGGCATTGGGGCGGTGGGCACGGTCATCGTGGGGCTGGTGGCGTTTGGCGAGTCGGCGTCGCCGGGTCGCCTGGCCTGCATTGCGCTGGTGGTGGCGGGCGTCATTGGTTTGCAGCTGCAATAGTCGCCTGGGGCTGCGTTTTGGCGTGGTCCCAAAAACAAAAACCCGCCTGGGCGTCCCACAGGCGGGTTTTTGTTGGGCCAAAGAGGCTGACGATCAGTACAGCTTCTTGGGCAGTTGCATGCTGCGCACGCGCTTGTAGTGGCGCTTGACGGCGGCGGCCTTTTTGCGCTTGCGCTCGGCGGTGGGCTTTTCGTAGAACTCGCGGGCGCGCAGGTCGGTCAGCAGGCCCAGTTTTTCGATGGTGCGCTTGAAGCGGCGCAGGGCGACTTCAAAAGGTTCGTTGTCTTTAACGCGTACGGTTGTCATCAGTGAACAATTTCCATGGATGCGCCGAGTTGAAAGTGCAAGGAAGATCGGGCCTCACACCCAAGGGTCGGCAAGTGTCCCCGTCTATCAGTTGATCAGGCCGACGGGGTTTTGCCAGCAAAGTCGAACATTATAGCCATGCCGCGGCCAGCTGCCTAGCCACCTCTGCCGCGGGCTGGGCCACGGCCAGTGCGGCGGCCTGGCCCGCCCACAGCGGGGTGTGGTCGTCCAGGCCCTGGCGTTCGGACTCGGTGCGCAGCGCCGTCATGGCCGCCGTGGCCAGGGGGAACGGGGGCGCATCGGCGCTCAGCGGCCCCAGCTCGGCCATGACGCGGTTGACCAGCCCGCGGGCCGGGCGGCCGGTGAACAGGTTGGTCAAGGCCGTGGGCCGGTGGCTGGCCTGGGCCAGCGCGGCGCGGTGCAGGGGCGCGGTGGTGGCTTCGGGGGTGACCAGAAAGGCCGTGCCCACCTGCACGGCGCTGGCCCCCAGCGCCTGCGCGGCGGCCACGGCCTGGGGCGTGGTGATGCCGCCCGCGGCAATGACGGGCACACCCACGGCCTGCACCACCTGGGGCAGCAGCGCCAGCAGGCCACATTGCAGGCTGAGGTCGTGCGAGAGGAAGTGGCCGCGGTGCCCCCCGGCTTCCAGCCCTTGGGCAATGACGGCGTCGGCCCCGTGTTGCACCAACCAGCGGGCTTCGTCCACGGTGGTGGCGCTGGAGAGCACCACCGCCCCGGTGGCCTTCACCCGCGCCAGCAACTCGGGCGCAGGCAGGCCGAAGTGAAAGCTCACCACCTCGGGGCGGTGTTGTTCCAGCACCGCGGCCACGTCGGCGGAAAACGGCATCCGCCCCGCGCCACGCGGCAGGGCCTGCGGGTTCAGCCCCAAGCGCTGGGCGTGCGGGGCCAGGGTGGCCTCCCAGCGGTCCAGCGCGGCGGCCACGTCGGGCTGGGTGGGGTCGGGCGGTTGGTGGCAGAAGAAGTTGACGTTGAGCGGGGCGTCCACCGCCTGGCGGAAGGCGGTGATTTCCGCCGCCAGTGCCTCGGGGCTGAACATGGCCCCGGCCAGTGCGCCCAGCCCACCGGCGCGGGCCACGGCCACGGCCAGCCGGTGGTCTTGCGAACCGGCCATGGGCGCTTGCAAGACGGGCAGGGCCAGCCCGAAGCGTTGTTGCAACCAGTGCGGTGCACGGGGGGTGGCGGGCGCGGCGGGGGTGACGGCGGTAACGGGTGAAGGGCTCATGCGGGGCTCCGGGCTTGCAGGGCCATGGCGCAGGCGTGGGCGCTGGCCCAGGCCCATTGGAAGTTGTAGCCGCCCAGCCAGCCGGTGATGTCCACCACCTCGCCAATGAAGTGCAGGCCGGGCTGGCGTTTGGCTTCCAGGCTTTGTTGCGACAGTTCCGAGGTGTCCACACCGCCGGACATGGCTTCGGCCTTGCGGTAGCCCTCGGTGCCGTTGGGGGTGATGCGCCAGCGCTGCACTTGTTCGGCCAGGTGAACCAGGGCCTTGTCGGGCACTTCGTTGATGGCGCGGTCCAGCAGCGCGGCGCTGCCCGGGGGCAGGTTGCCCAGGGTGCCGTTGCAGCAGGCGTCGGCCAGGCGGGCGGGCAGCCAGCGGGCCAGTTCGTTGGCGGTGCGTTTTTTGGAGCTGCGTTTGGCCTGCTGCAGCTCGGCCAGCAGGTTGAAGTCGGGGGCGTCGGGCTGTTCGGGCAGCAGGTTCAGCTCCACGGCCTGCCCTTCCTGCCAGAAGCTGGAGATTTGCAGCACCCCGGGGCCGGACAGGCCGCGGTGGGTGAACAGCAGGTCTTCGAGGAATTCGGCGCGTTGCTTCTTTTCGCCCACGGCCAGTTGCACCGGCAGCGACAGCCCGGCCAGTGGCACCAGGGGTTGCCAGGCGGTTTCGTCGAAGGTGAGGGGCACCAGCGCGGGGCGGGTGGGCACGGTTTTCAGGCCGAACTGGCGGGCCAGGCGCAGGCCGAAGTCGGTGGCACCGATCTTGGGCACCGCCAGCCCGCCGGTGGCCACCACCAGGGCGGGGGCGCACACGCGGCCCTGGTCAGTATCAATTTCATAGCTGCTCACGCTTTCATATAAAGCGCTAGAGGCCGAAAAGGCCACATGTTTCACGGCGCAGGGTTGCCAGCGCGTCACCTGCCCTCCGGCGGCCCCGGCCTCACATTCGCGCAGCAGCATCTGGATGATGTCGTCGGCCGAGTGGTCGCAGAACAGCTGGCCCTTGTGCTTTTCGTGGAAAGGGATGCGGTGGCGCTGCACCAGGGCCACAAAGTCGTGCGCGGTGTAGCGCGACAGGGCCGAGCGGGCGAACGTGGGGTTCTGGCCCACGTAGTGGCGCTGGGGGGCGCGGGGGTCCATGTCGCGGTTGGTGAAGTTGCAGCGCCCGCCGCCCGAGATGCGGATTTTTTCGGCCACACGCGGGCTGTGGTCGATGACCAAGACCCGCAGGCCCCGCTGCGCGGCCACCCCGGCGCAGAACAAGCCGGCAGCACCGGCCCCGATGACGATGGCGTCGAACGATTGCATGGGGGCCGAGTGTAGGCGGCGAAGCGTTCGGACCTTGTTCGCCGTCAGAGGGAAGTGCGTGGGTCTGCACTACGATGCTCGCCAGCAAGGAAAACGAGGGGACGCCATGCAATTCATCGACGCGCTGGTGGCCAGCCGCTTTGGCATTCGCACCAAGTTGATTGCGCTGTTTGTGCTGATCAAGGTGCTGCCACTGGTGATGCTGGCCCTGTTGGCCTGGCAGGGCGTGAGCCAACTGGGCGGCGGCCTGGCCGACGAGACCGAAAAGCTGGCCACCGAGGTGCGCCAGACCGTGACCGAAATGGGGGGCACCTTCTCCAAGGCGTCGGTCAAGGCGCTGGACGACCGCGCCCGCGAAGAGCTGGAGCGCCTGACCACCGACACCGCCCGCGCGGTGGCCGATTTCCTCTACGAACGCGACCACGACGTGCTGCTGGCCGCGCGCCTGGCGCCGGAGCGGGCCCTGTACCAGGCGTTCATGGACACGCGCACGCGCCGGGTGGTGGACCCTGGCCAATGGGCGCTGGCGGAAGATGGCCAATCGTGGGTGCTGAAGGGACAGCCGCAGACCGCGCCCCAGCTGGCCGTGCCCAGCAACGCCGAGAACAAGCAGGACTTCCACTCCCGCCCGCCCGAGTCGGTGGTGCGCCGCATCCCCGCCCCGCTGTACCACGAGATGACCTTTGTGGGTCTGGATGGCCGGGAGCAGGTCAAGGTGTCGATGACCGATGTGCTGCCCAAGGAGCTGCGCGACGTGTCCCGCCGCGAGAACACCTGGGCCAAGGCGGAGACTTATTTTGAGCACCTGAAGGCGCTCAAGCCGGGCGAGATCCATGTGTCCGACGTGATCGGGCCGTATGTGCCCTCGCGCATCATCGGCCCGGTGGTGCCCGAAAAGGCCCTGAAGGCGGGCATGGCGTTCGAGCCCGAGAAAGAGGCCTACGCCGGGCGCGAAAACCCGGTGGGCCGCAAGTTCCAGGGGCTGGTGCGCTGGGCCACACCGGTGGTCAGGGGCGGCAAGGTGGTGGGTTACGTGACCCTGGCGCTGGACCACACCCACATCCGCAGCTTCACCGACCACCTGATGCCCACCGCCCAGCGCTACACCGCCATTTCGGACGCCTCCGACGGCAACTACGCCTTCATGTGGGACTACCTGGACCGCAGCATTGCGCACCCGCGGCACCACTCCATCGTGGGGTTTGACCCGGCCACGGGTGAGTACGCCACGCCCTGGCTGGAAGCCAGCATCCACGAGGGCTGGAAGGCCAGCGGCCTGCCGCTGAAAGACCACCTGGCCCAGGTGCCGGTGTTCGACGGTCAAAGCCGCGACAAGAAGCCCGCCACCGAACTCACCCAGGCCGGGCTGGTGGGCCTGGACTGCCGCTACCTCAACTTTGCGCCGCAATGCCAGGGCTGGCACGACCTGACCGAGCACGGCGGCTCGGGCTCCTTCCTCATCTTGTGGAGCGGGGTGTGGAAGCTGACCACCGCCGCCGCCATCCCCTACTTCACCGGCCCCTACGCCCGCACACCGCGCGGGTTTGGCTACGTGACCATTGGCGCCAACGTGGACGACTTCCACGCCCCGGCGGTGGCCACCTCCCAGCAGATGGACGCCCGGCTGGCCGAGTTTGCCGAGCGCCTCAAGGCCAAGAAAGCCAGCCTGCTGGACCTGATTGCCGACGCCATGAACCGCACGGCCTTCAACCTCACCTTCTCCACGCTGGTGATGCTGGGGCTGGTGGTGGTGGTGGCGGTGTGGCTGGCCTCGCTGCTGACGCGCCGCGTCACCGACCTGGTGGGGGGCCTGTCCCGCATGGAGCAGGGCGACCTGTCGTTCCGCTTTCCCGCCACCTCGCACGACGAGCTGGGGCAGCTCAACAACTCGCTCAACCACATGGCCGACAGCGTGCAGGCGTCGTTCCGCCAGAGTGAAGAGGCACGGGTGCAGGCCGAAGAGGCCAGCCGCATGAAAAGCGACTTTGTGGCCAACGTGTCGCACGAGCTGCGCACGCCGCTCAACGGCATCCTGGGGTTCTCGGAAATCATCCGCGACGACGCACCCACCGACGACATCCGCGACCACGCCCAGACCATCCACCAAAGCGGCCAGCACCTGCTGTCGGTGGTCAACGACATGCTGGACGTGGCCAAGATCGAGGCCGGGCACATGACGCTGGAGCCCCGCCCCTGCGACGTGCTGGGGCTGATGGACGAGCTGGCCCTGCTGCACGCCGGGGTGGCGCAACAAAAGGGGCTGGTGCTCAACACCGCGTTCGCCGACGACCTGCCCACCGCCTTCGTCACCGACCCCAAGCGCTTGCGCCAGGTCATCCACAACCTGCTGAGCAACGCCGTGAAGTTCACCCCCGAAGGCGGGGTGACGCTGTCGGCCTGGACCGAAAACGGCCGATTGACCGTGGGCGTGCGCGACAGCGGCCCGGGCATTGCCCCCAAGG
This sequence comes from Burkholderiaceae bacterium, assembly GCA_036276615.1. Classification (GTDB taxonomy): domain Bacteria; phylum Pseudomonadota; class Gammaproteobacteria; order Burkholderiales; family Burkholderiaceae_C; genus UBA2334. Next base: position 10,539 of record DASUON010000392.1, on the reverse strand, counting down.
TGCAGGCCCAGGTGTTCGAGCGCTTCCACCAGGCCACCGCCTTTGTCACCCGCGAACACGGCGGCACCGGGCTGGGGCTGGCCCTGGTGCGCGAGTTCGTGGGGCTGATGGGGGGCCAGGTGCGGCTGGAGTCCACACCCGGTCAAGGCTCGTACTTCGAGTTCTGGGTGCCCGAGCTGACGGGCCGTGCGATGCTCAGTCCGGCAGCGCCCGCAGCAAATCCTGGGTGGTGATGGGTTTGAGCACCAGGTCGTCAAACCCCGCGCCCATGATGCGCTGGCGCTCACACTCCATGGCATGGGCGGTGTAGGCCACCACCCGCACTCCGGCCCACGCGGGGTTGGCGCGGATGCGGCGGCAGGTTTCCTCCCCATCCAGCACCGGCATGCTGATGTCCAGCAACACCGCGTCAAACGGCTGCACGGCCATCAGGTCCAGGGCCGCCTGCCCGTGCTCGGCCTCGGCCGTGGTCCAGCCCCGGCGCTTGAGCAAGGCCACCGCCAACTTGCGGTTGACGGCGTTGTCATCCACAACAAGGACGTGTTGACTCATTTGCCCACCAGATCGTTGAGTTTGTCGGCCTCGAAGTGCTCTTCGCGCTGGGCGTCGCAGGGCAGGCAGTCGGGCGGGGCGCAGGGGCGTTTGTCGGCCAGCTTCTCGATGGCCTGCCACAGCAGGGCAATCTGGTGCTCGTGGCCCGCGGCCCCGCTGATCAGGCCTTTGAGGGCCTGGCTCACCGGGTCGTCGTCCTGCGTGACGCCATAGGCCACGAACTTGGGGGCCGCCGGGTGCTGGGTGTCGGTCACGTCGGGGCTGGCCCCTTCCTTGGACGGGATGATGCGCGCCGGGATGCCCACCGCCGTGGCCCCGGGCGGCACGGGTTTGATGACCACGGCGTTGCTGCCGATCTTGGCGCCGTCGCCCACCTCAAAGCCGCCCAACACCTTGGCCCCCGCGCTGACCACCACGTTGCGGCCCAGCGTGGGGTGGCGCTTGGCACCCTTGTACAGGCTGGTGCCGCCCAGGGTCACGCCCTGGTAGATGGTGCAGCCGTCGCCGATTTCGGCCGTCTCGCCCACCACGGTGCCCATGGCGTGGTCGAAGAACACGCGCTCGCCAATCTTGGCCCCTGGGTGGATTTCAATGCCGGTCAGAAAGCGCGACACATGCGAAATGAACCGCCCCAGCCAGCGCAGGCCGTGCGTCCAGCACCAGTGCGCCCGCCGGTGCAGGATGAGGGCGTGCAGGCCGGGGTAACAGGTGAGCACCTCGAACCATGTGCGGGCCGCGGGGTCGCGGTCCAGGATGCATTGGATGTCGGTGCGCAGGCGTTTGAACAGCATGGGGATAAGGGTATCAGGCGGCACTGTCCCTGGAGACGTTGGGGGCGTGGGTTTGCAGCATGGCCTTGGCCACGCCGCGCAGGATGTGGATTTCCTCCTCGGTCAGGTCCGCCCGGTTGAACAGCTGGTTGAGCCGGGGCATGAGCTTTTTGGGCGCCGCCGGGTCCAGAAAACCGATGTGCGTGAGCGCCTGCTCCCAATGACCCAACATGCCCTGCACGGCCTGGGCGCTGGCCAGCCGCGGCTCCGGCGTGCCGGTGGGCGGCAACACAAAGCCGCCCAGGGCCTGACGCCACTCGTAGGCAATCAGCTGCACCGCCGCGGCCAGGTTGAGCGAGCCGAAGGTGGCCAGCGTGGGGATGCTCAGGCACACATGGCAGCGGTACACGTCTTCGTTGCGCATGCCAAAACGCTCGCTGCCAAACAGGAAACCCACGCCTTGCGGTGCAGCGGGGGCTGCGGACGAGACGGGGGGCGCTTCCACCGCCTGGGCCGCCGCATCGGCCACCCTGAAAATGGAAGACTTTTGGGCATCCATCGCTTCATTCAAAAGCGCATACTGCTTGCTTTTTGATAGCAACTCAAAATGCTCGCGTGGGCTGCGCGTGGGCGGGCCGAAGTCGCGTGGCGTCATGGCCGTGGCGCACAGGTGGCTCACGCCGTCGAGCGCCTCGTCCAAGGTTTCGACGATGCGGGCCTTGTCCAGCACGTCGTTGGCCCCGCTGGCGCGCTGGATGGTTTCTTCGCGCCGCAACACGTTGGGCCAACGCGGTGCCACCAGCACCAAATCGTCAAAACCCATGGTCTTCATGGCCCGGGCGGCGGCGCCCACGTTGCCAGCGTGGCTGGTCTGGATCAGGATGAATCGCGTGTGCATGCTTGGGCTGAGGTGGATGTGCACGTAAAATCGGGGGTTCCATTGTCGCCTCCCCCACCCGGGGCTGACCGACGCCCCCTCGGTTGCCATCGGGCACCGCCACCCCGCTCTTCACACAAGTCATGTCGTCCAACCTGCATCCCATGCTCAACGTGGCCATCAAGGCCGCCCGTGCTGCCGGTTCCATCATCAATCGCGCCGCGATGGATGTGGAGACCGTGCGCGTCAACGTCAAACAGACCAACGATTTCGTCACCGAGGTCGATCAGGCCGCCGAGCAGGCCATCATCGAGACCTTGCTGACCGCCTACCCCGACCACGGCATCCTGGCCGAAGAGTCCGGCGAAAAGCCCGGCAAACATGGCGGTGCAGACCATCAGTGGATCATCGACCCGCTGGACGGCACGACCAACTTCATCCACGGCTTCCCCGTCTATTGCGTCAGCATTGCGCTGGCCGTCAAAGGCAAGCTGGAGCAAGCCGTGGTGTACGACCCCACACGCAACGACCTGTTCTGCGCCACCAAGGGCCGTGGGGCCTACCTGAACGAACGCCGCATCCGCGTGGCCAAGCGCACCCACCTGCGCGACACGCTGCTGAGCACCGGCTTCCCTTTCCGTCCCGGCGACGAAATGAAACCCTTCCTGGCCATGCTGGGCGACGTGATGCCCCGCTGCGCCGGTGTGCGCCGCCCCGGTTCCGCCGCACTCGACCTGGCCTATGTGGCCGCGGGTTTCGCCGACGGCTTCTTTGAAAAAGGCCTGTCGCCCTGGGACATGGCCGCTGGCGCGCTGCTGGTGACCGAGGCCGGGGGCCTGGTGGGCAACTTCACCGGTGAGGCCGATTTCTTGCACCAGCGCGAATGCCTGGCCGCCAACCCCCGCATCTACGGGCAGTTGGTCAGCGTGATCGGCAAGTACAGCAAATTTGCCAGCGCAGGCGACAAGGCCACCGTGCGCCAGGGCCTGCAAACCAACGCCGCGGCTGACGACACCCCGGCCGCCCCCACCGACGCCGCCCCGGACACGGCCCCCGACGCGACCGACGCGGCCCGCTCGGACGACGCTCCGTTCTGAGTTCAGCCCACCGACGCCGCAGGGTCGGTTGAGGCCGCGGCCACAGGCGTGGGCATGGGCGCGGGGCTGGCGGCCAGCGTGAACCAGAAACAAGCCCCCTGCCCCGGCTGGGCATCGGCCCAGATGCGGCCACCATGCCGCTCGGCCACCCGGGCGGCCACCGCCAACCCCAGGCCCGTGCCTTCAAAGTCCGCAGGCACATGCAGGCGCTGGAACAGGCCAAACAACTTTTGCGCATGGGCCATGTCAAAACCCACGCCGTTGTCGCGCACAAACCAAGCCTGAAGCCCCTCGTTCCAACCCACGGTGACCCGGGGTGAGTCGGCCTTGGCGGAGTATTTCAGGGCGTTGTCGATGAGGTTGCTCACCAGAATGCGCAGCAAGGCCGCGTCTCCCTGGGCGGGGGGAAGCGGCTCCACGTCGATGGCGGTGCGCGGGTAGGCCGCCGCCAGCGACCGCACCGCCTCCTGGGCCAGCGCGGCCACGTTCACCTCGGTGGGCACCAGGTCGGCACGGACCACTTTGAACAGTTGCAGCAGGTCGGTGATCATCACCCCCATGCGCCGCGAGGCTTCGGTGATGCGGGCAAACATCTCGCGCCCTTCGGGGCTGAGGCGATCGGCCTCTTCCGCGGCAATCAGCGCCGCAAACCCGTTGACCGCCCGCAGCGGCCCCCGCAGGTCGTGAGCGATGGAGTAGGACAGCGCCTCGATGTCGCTCATGCTGCGCTCCAGCTCCAGGGTGCGCTGGGCCACACGCTGCTCCAAGGTTTCGTTGAGGCGGCGGATTTCCTCGCCCCGTTCGCGGGCCGATTCCACCGCTTCAATGAACGGGGTCACGTCGGCAAAGGTGCGGATCACGCCACCGTCGGGCATGGGGTCGTTCTTGATTTCCAGGTAGCGGCCCTGCGGCGTGCGGCGCACGTACCGTTGGGGCCACTGCGTGAAGTTGGGGTCACCCACCGAGCGAACGAACAGGCGCGCCCCGGACTCCACGTAGCTGAAATCCGGCCCGAAGTCGCCGCGTTGCATTTGCCGCTGCACGATGTCCACCACCAGCGGCATGGTGGCCATGTAGCTGTCGGGCATGTCCAGGATGACGCAGGCCTGCTGGTTGTAGAGTTTGACGCGGCCTTCGGGGCTGATGACCAGCAGCCCCTTGCTCATGGCCTGAAGGGTGGCTTCCAGCGCCTTGGTGCGCTCGCGCAGCAGTTCGCTGGTGACGCGCAAGGCGTCTTCGGCGTGTTTGCTGTCGGTGATGTCGATGGTGGTGCCCGACATGACGGTGGGCCGTCCGCTGGCATCGCGCTGGTTGATGCGACCGCGCTCCAGCACCCAGATCCAATGGCCCTTGGCGTGGCGGAAGCGGAACTGGCATTCGTACAAATCGGTTTCGCCGCGCAGGTGGCGCAGGTTGGCCTCGTGCAGCCGGTCTTCGTCGGCCGGGTGGAGCAACATTGCGTACAGGTCCTTGACCTTGCGGGGAAGGTCCTCGCGGCGATGGCCCACCAAGGAGGCGAAGCGCTCGTTCACCTCCACCTCGTCGGCGTCGATGTGCCATTCCCAGGTGCCCGCCCGGGTGCCGTCGACGATGGCCGCCAGCCGTTCGTGCGCCTGCACCAGCGCCTGTTGTTGCTGGTGCATGTCGGTCACGTCGGTGTAGGTGCTGACCTGCTCGCCACTGGGCAAGCCCCAGGTGCGCACCTCCAGCACGCGGCCATGCCGCGTGGTCCGCCGGAACGTGGGGGGCAGGTCGATCTGCGTGGCCGGGGTGGGGTTCTGGATGAACGCCCTGAGCTGCGGGTCTTGCACCCATTCGGCGTCGGGGCCAAAGTCCCCGCGGGCCTTCTGAAACAACAGCAGGTCCAGGCGGTGGGGCTGCGAGGCAAAGAAGTCGGCCTCCACTTCCAGCAGCGGCAACACCCGCTGGTTGAACAGCACGCAATGGCCCTTGGCATCGGTCATCAGCAGACCCTGGTCCATGGCGTCCAGGGTGGCTTGGAGCTTGCGCATCACGTCGGCCCGGTCACGCTCACCGCGCCGCGCCACCACCAGTTGGCCCAGGGTGTCCAGCAGGGGTTGCAGCCATTGCACATGGGCCGGGCTGTAACCGCCCGGGCGGTTGGCCAGGCCCACCATGGCCAGCAACTGCCCCGGCTGCCCCACCGGCAGGCCCAGGAAGGAGCGCAGCGCCGGATGCCCTTTGGGGTGGCCGCCCGATCGCGGGTCCGCCCCGGGCCGGTTGGTCAGCACCACCTCACCCGTGCGCAGCGCGGCACCAAACAAGGTGTCCAGGTTGCGAAGCGGCATGCCAGAGCCCTGGGCCTCGGCATGGGCCCGGCGCGAGGCGTCGTCCCAGGCCGTGTCGCTGAGCGCATGGACCTGCAGCCAGGGGCGGTCGGGGGCGTCGTAGAACACCTCCCCCACAAAACCGAAAGCGCTGTGGGTCAGGGCCAGCAGGTCGGTCAGCAGCGCCTGGAAGGCCTGCCGGTTGTCGGTGGACTGGATGAAATGAGCCTGCGCACGGCTGATGGCCCCCAGCACCTCATGCTGCTCGGCCAGGTGGCGAGCCGTTTCGCGGTGGCGCAGGCCACTGCGGATCTGCGCCAGCATGACGGTGCCAAAGCCCTCCCCCACCTGCTCGATGACGTAGTCGTCAAACCCGGCTTCCAGCGCACGGGCGGCCACTGCCTCCTGCCCCAGCTCAATGGACAGCACCCGAATGATGCCGTTGGCCAGCGGCAGCTCGCTGCCCAGGGCCTGGCCATCGGGCAACTGGTGGTGGATGAGCAGCAGATCGACCGTGTCGCGTGCCAAGGCCAGTCGGGCCTGGTTGAGCGTGCTCACATGCACCAGACGCCAGGGCAAACCCTCCTGGGCAATGGTCTGGCGGATGCGATCGGCTGCGGCGGACAGCCCGCCGACTTTCAGGATGACGATCATGGCAATGGCAGGTCTGAATCGGGGCACCACGCCCCGGTGTTCACACGCAAGCGTACGCGAATGCGGCCTCGCGTGCAGGTCACGCCCAGCGGGCTTCAAGCAGGCGTTGGCGACACGGTTCACCGTCCAGCGCCGAGGTGGTGAACTCGGCCTGCAAAGCCCAGCCGCCCCCCACCCCCCGATGGAAGCCGCAGCGCACCCAGCCGTCGCCCTCCAGCGCCTGCGCGTCGATGCGCACCTGCCCCAAGCCCGCCGACAGCGTCACCTGCTCGGTGGCCAGCACCCCGGAGGCGGGCACGTTGGCAAAACGCATGGGCGCATGCAAGGGCGGCGCAACAAGGGCCACCGCGCTCAGCCCTGGCACGTCAAAGTCCAGCGTGGCGAAGGCGGCGCAGTGGTAGTCGCCCGACAGCAGCACCACCCCTTGCACCCGGTGGCGCACCAGCAGGTCGAACAGGCGCTGGCGCTCGGCCGGGAAGCTCTGCCAGGTGTCGCCCGTGCGGTCCGGGTGGTCGCCCGCCAGCTCACGCACACCAGGGGCCACCACCGAGCCGCAGGCCAGCACCTTGGGGTGGTTGCCCAGGGCCTGCTCGGTCACCAGCCAGCGCTCCAGCGCAGCCCACTGCGCCTCGGTCAGCAGGCGTCGGCGCACGCGGTCGCGGTGGATGCGGGTGTTGAGCCGGTAGCCGGCCACCCCGCCCCAACGGGTGCCCACGTCGTCGAACGTGGCCCCGCCGCTGGCGCTGTGGCTGCTCTGGAACACGCGGTAGGCCAGCCAGGCGTTGTCAAAGGCCAGGCGCTGGTGCGCCCCGGCGTCCAGGCGCTGGACGCACCAGTTGTCGTCCAGCTCGTGGTCGTCCATCACCATCGTCAACGGCAGGTGCCGGGCCAGGGCGGCAAAGCCGTCGGCGTTGAAGGCGTTGCGGTACTTGGGCAGGAAGCGCTCCACGGGCGAGGCCGCATCGGCCAGGCCGCCGCTGGCGTCGGCGTAGATCTGGTCGCCCAGCATCCACATGAAGGCCGCGGGGCGCTGCTGTTGTTGCTGGGCCAAAGCGGCCAACTGCCGATCGCTGCGCCAAGTCTCCAAAGGCGTCAGCCCGGGGTGGTGGCAGGTGGCGGCCAGCATGTCCACCCGGTCCACCGCAGGCCGCCAGGTGGCGGGACGCAGGCGCACCCAGGCATCGCGCAGGTAGGCCACACGGCGCACTTGGCGCGACAGCGTGGCCGGGTCGGCCCCCAGCGCCCGCTGGCGCGAGGCCGCCAGGCTGGCCGCCAGCGGGCGCAGCAGGCTGTGGGCCTGGGCCAACGTGGGGCACACGGCAAAGGGCTGCACGCACTGGGGCGAGGTGGGGCTGTCGGCCTCCAGCGCCGTCCAGCGGCTGGCACGCTGCGCTGTGGCTGCGGTGGTCTCGACAGTGGCCAGGGCTGGCTGCGGCGCGGGGGTCCACAGCGGCGTGCGCCCACCGGCACCCAACGCCTCGTCCACCGTCATGGGCACGCCCCAACGGGCCAGCCCGCGGTCGAGGGCCACATCGGCTTCGGTGAAACCGGCGCAGGGGTGGGCCTCGCCGCCATCGCCATCGTGGTAGCGGTGCAGGCTGACGGCCAGCACGTTGACCGTGCCCTGGGCCGACAGGGGCCAGCTCAGGTCGGCCACGGCGTAGCGCAGCTGGAGGGACGACGGGGCGTGCTGCCCGCCCACCTCGGTGCCCAGGCGGGCGCGGCGCACGCGCCAGCACTGGGCCTGCGCCTGGCCGTTGACGTAGAGCACGGTCATCAGCGCCAGCGTGCGGTCGTTGTGCTGGTCGTCCACCTCGGCCCACAGGCGGGCCACCACACGGTCGCCCTCCACCCGCGTCCAGCCCACCAGGGGGCCGGTGCGTGGCAGCCGTGCCCGCAGCCGCCGGGCTTTGGGGGGCGGGAAGGCGGGCAGCCCATAGGCCTTGTTGAAAAACGCCAGCACCCGGGGGAACACCACCCGCGGGGCGTTTTTCCCGATGGTGACGTCAAAGTGCGCGTGGTCGGGCACCTTGAAGAACACGTCGGCCCCGGCGTCGCGGCGCTGGGCCGAGGCCACGCGCTGCAACTGGCGCTGGGTTTCGTCCAGCGATTCGTGGCTGAACAGGCGGTTGTCGGCCCCGTGCAGCACCATGACGGGCATGTCCAGGTGGCGCACCAGGCGTTCGGCGGTGGCGTACACGTCTTGCCCGTCGGCGTTGACCAGGCGTTCGGCCTCCACACATTTGGCCCCTTGGACAAACACGCCCAGGTTGGTGCGGCCAAAGTACTGGTCGAGCTTTTCGTGTGTGGCCTGGTGCAGCTGGTGGTGTGCAAACAGTGGGCTCAACAGGCCAGCCATGCGTTTGCAGGTGGTGCCGTCGGGGTGGGGGTGGCCGCGGTCGTCGTCGTGCGGGCAGGCGCGGTCCTGCTCGGGCGGGTAGTCCAGGCTGGAAAACAGCATGTCCACGGCGGCATGCAGGCCGTCGGGGGCCACATGGCCAGCGGCAAATTGCAGGTAATCCACCCCCATGCGGGTCAGCAGCGAGGCCACCTGCAGGCGCATTTGCGAGGTTTCGGACCCGATGACAAACGGCTGGAACTGCGAGAACAACACCCCGGCCAGCTTGGCGCTGCCGTCGTCATGCCGCAAGCGCCCGCCCAGCACCGACATGGCCAGCGCCGCCGATCCAACACAATGTGATAGCACGAACAGCTCACCCTGAAAGCGCTGGATGCCATTTTCTTCACACAACGTGGCCAGCACATGGTCCACCGCCGCGGGGATTTCGCCCGCGGCAATGTCGTCCATGGTCGAGTACTGGGCCGAGGCCCGCAGGAAGGGGCTGACGCGGTACTCGAACAGCCACACGTCCCAGCCCTGCTCGTACAGCAGGCAGGCCAGCGCGTCGGGACCCAGCTCGTCGGCAATGAAGGGCAGCGTGTTCTGGGCAAAACCGTTCATCAGGATGATGCTGCGCCAACGTCGGCGGCCTTGTGCCGTTTCGCGGTGCTCCACCTGCGGCTGGCGGTAGCGGACCAGCCCGGTGCGGATGAGGGGCGAGGCGTCAGCGTCCGGCCCCAACAGCCCGGCCCGCAGGCGGGTGGGCACACACACGGGGTCCTGGGCGGGCACGCGGGTGCCGTCGTGCAGCAGCAGGTCGCGGTAGGCGTCACGGCGCAGTTCGAAGTGGCCATCGTCGGGTTGGGTAGCCCAGTCGGTGGTGGGCAGACCAGGCTTCTGGTCGGGGTAGCGGAAGTCCAGCACGCGGCTGTAGAGCAGGTGCCGACCGATCAGCATGGGGTAGGACAGGAATGCCACCAGGGCCGACAGGGTGTCGGGCCCGAACTGGAGCTGCGGCACCACACGGCGCAGCATTTCCGGCACGTCCATGCGGAATCGGCCTTGGCCCAACAACTGGGCACTGGCCTCGGCGGTGCAGTCCAGGTCCACCTCGGTCAGTTGCGCCCACACGCTGCGCCGTTGCAGCTTGGGCAGTTGCCAGGTGCGCCACCACTTTTTCAGCCAGTCGAGCATGGCCGAGGCACTGGCCACCGGCGTGATGTCCTTGCAGCCCTGCAAGCGCACGGGCACGCCGCCCATGTCCACCCGCAGGTGGTAGGTGAAGCCGCGCACGCGGGCGGCGTGCCAGGCGCTTTGGACGGCGACGGTGACGGCGTCCAGGGTCTGTCGGAAGGTGCGCGGCGGTTGCCCGGGCGGCGGGGGCAGGCGGGCATCGGCCAGCAGGCGGTCCAGCGCGTAGGTGAACAGCACGGCCCCGGTGCGCCCCAGGCGGCGCCAGAAGCCATCGCCGCGGGGGTGGAACACCTGCACCTGCCCCTCCACCACGGGGCACACCTGCATCCCCAGGCCAGGCACGTCCAACACCAGGCGCGAGGCGGTGATGCGCTGTTCGGTGGCCGCGGGTGCATTCATGCCGGGCACCACCCTGGCTCGGTGCTGGGGGTCGGCCCACAGGCTGGCCCAGTCGGGCACGTCCATTTCCACAAACAGGCTGGCGGCCAGCGCGTCCGGCACGGGCTGGGTCTGCGGGGCGGCGGCACGCCAGGCGGGCAGGTGCTGCCACAGCGCGGGGGTCACGTTCAAGCGGCCCCGCAGCACCTCGTTGAGCCAGGCCCCGCGGAGCGGGGTGCCCGGGGCCTCGGCCGCGGAGTTGCCCGCCACGTCGCCCGCCTCCCCCACCACCCGGGGATACGGAGCCAGGGGGGCGGCACGCAACACGCGGTCAGCGGCGCAAGCGTGGCCCCCGTCTCCCGCGCCGAGTGGCACCGCCAGTGCCAGC
>DASUON010000391.1:0-4333 GCA_036276615.1 Burkholderiaceae bacterium | reverse complement strand
CGGGCAATCGGGTACTCGTCCATGTAGCCGTAGCCACCGTGCAATTGCAGGCACTTGTCCATCACCTCGCATTGGCGGTCGGTGGTCCAGTACTTGGCCATGGACGCATCCACCGCGCTCAATGCGCCACGGATGTGCTGTTCAATGCACTGATCGACAAACGCACGCGTGACGCGCGTGGCGGTCAGGCACTCGGCCAATTGGAAACGGGTGTTCTGGAAGTCCATCACCGTCTGGCCAAAGGCCTTGCGCTGCAGCACGTATTCCACGGTCACTTCCAGCGCGCGTTCCATCATGGCCTGCCCGGTGATGGCAATGCCAACGCGCTCTTGCGGCAGCGACTCCATCATCTGGACAAAGCCCTGGCCTTCCTGGCCCAGCAGGTTGGCCAAGGGGATGCGCACGTCATCGAAAAACAGCTCGGCCGTGTCGCTGCCGTGCATGCCGATCTTGTGCAGATTGCGGCCACGGCGGAAGCCGGGCAAATCCTTCGTCTCCACCACCAGCAAGCTCACCCCCTTGGCGCCTTGCGAACTGTCGGTCTTGACCGCCAGCACGATGATGTCGGCATTGAAACCGTTGGTGATAAAAGTCTTGGAGCCATTCACCACGTAGTGGTCGCCGTCACGGCGCGCCGTGGTGCGTATGGCCTGCAGGTCCGAACCGCCACCGGGTTCGGTCATACCGATGGCACCGATCAACTCACCACCTGCCATGCGCGGCAGCCACTTCAAGCATTGCTCGGGGGTACCGTAACGCAGGATGTAATGCGCCACGATCGGCGAATGCACCCCCTGCCCGAAACTCGTGATGCCAGCGTAGCCCAGCTCTTCGGCAATCACCGCTTCGTAGGCAAAGCTGGTGCCGCTGCCACCGTATTCTTCCGGCAAGCTGGGGCACAAAAAGCCCAGCTCGCCAGCCTTCAACCAGAACTCACGGTCCACCCCTTTTTGCTCGCGCCAACGCGTGTCATGGGGCACCGCTTCGCTGGCCAGGAAGCGGCGCACGGCGTCACGGAACATGACAACATCATCGTCTTCCCAACTGCGGCGCAGCCTGAGCTCATACATACATTTATCTCCTTGCATTCGGTTCACAAAGCTGCACAATGTCGGCAGCGCAACTGACGGATTTTGTGGACTTCCGGTGGTTTGATCACCCCCTCTGGTCGCCAAACTTCTTGCATTCCTCGCCATATCAAATCCTTACCGTCATCGCATCCGTACATGGCCACGATCGAGTCCCCCATCACCATCCCTGTCTACTATCTGAATGGAGTTCTGAATGCCGCCCGGCAGCAGAACGTGGACACCGAACCGCTGCTCAAACGACTCGGCATTCACCTCCCCGAGCTGGGCTCTCCTCACGCCCGAATCAGCCTCAAAAACTATTCTCAAATTTACGCAGCGCTGGTGGCAGAACTGGACGATGAGATGCTTGGCCAGTTGCACACACCGATACGCTTCGGTTTCATCGAGCTGCTTTGCCGTGTGTCCCTCAGCGTAGAAACCATCCGTGATGCAGCGGTGCAGGCCGCCACGCTGATGCGCGTAACGAGTTCCCAGCTCGATGTGCGCACGTCAGTCAACGAAGGCGAAACCACACTGACGATTGGCCCCGAACGGCCAGAACAATTTGCTGGGGACCGCCTGTTTGCATATCTGGTCATCTTCATCAGCATCCATGCCGTTCTCTCTTGGCTGGCTCGACACAAACTGGAACTCAAAGCCGTGGGCTTTCCTTGTGCGGCACCCGAAGGCGTGATCACAGAGTTGGATCAGGTATTTGAATGCCCTATCCTGTACGACCAACCCACCGCATTCATCGTGTTGACACCGTTCTCCAGTGCAGCACGCATTCAGCGCGAGGGCGGTGATGTACCTAAATTCATGTGCCAAGCGCCGGGCAGCTTTGTCGAAGCGTTGTTGCAACGCGGTCGCGTTTCGGTCCTGACCCGCGAGCTGTTGCGTGACGCCCTGCCCCACATTCCCACACTGAACGAAGTGGCCCGCCGTCTTGCGTTGTCTCCACGCAGCCTGCACCGCAAACTGGCCAGTGAAGGGGAAACGTTCCAGAGCCTGAAGGAGCAACTGCGGCGCGACTTGGCTATCTATGCCCTGGTTCGCAGCAAAGCACCGCTGAAGCAAATCGCTGCTGACCTGGGCTTTGCAGACCAAGCCACTTTTCAACGTGCTTTCGTGCAGTGGACCGGCCTCACACCCGGTGCCTACCGGCGTCCCTGAATCAGCACCAGCAGCCAAGACGACAAGGGCGCCGCTGGGCAACCCTTGTCTCGCAGGCCTTATGTGCGTGTTGCGCCGTGAGCGCGCAACAAACAAGCCAGCGCAGGGATAAGCAAGACCGCACCGATCATGTTCCACAAGAACATGAACGTCAGCAGCAACCCCATGTCCGCCTGGAACTTGATGTCCGAGGCCACCCAGGTCAGCACACCTGCAGCCAAAGTCACCCCCGTGAACAGCACAGCCAAACCAGTGGTGCGCATGGTGCGGTAGTAGGCTTCCTTCAGCGGCAAACCGTCGTCCAAGTAGCCCTTGAGCCGGTTGAAGAGGTAAATGCCGTAATCGACACCAATACCGACACCGAGGGTGATCACCGGCAAGGTGGCCACCTTCACGCCCAGCCCCAGCAGGGCCATGATGGCTTCGCACAGCACCGAAGAAATGATCAACGGCACCAAGACACAGATCATGATCTTGAGCGACCGGAACTCAACCAGCAGCAACACCGCCACAATGCCGTACACCACCAGCAGCATGGGCAACCAGGCCGCGTGAACCACCGAGTTGGTGGCGGCTTCGATGCCGGAATTGCCCGCCGCCATCAAAATTTCCACCCCTTCGAGCTGGTTGGCTGCGGCAAACGATTCCACCGCATGCGACACGCTCTCCAGCGTGTGGGCCTTGTGGTCGTTCAGAAACACCAGCACCGGCAGCATCGAACAGTCGTTGTTGTAGAGCGACTGAGGAATGCCTTTGTGAGCAGCATTCGATATGTAGCGGTTGCGGGTCACGGTGGCCCACTTCAGGTTGCCACCGTAACTGCCCACAATCACGTCCTTCATGACGTTGAACAGCGACAGCGTGCTTTGCACACCTGGGGTCTCTTCGAGCACCCATTGCAAACGTGTCACGGTGGACGCCACCGGGTAGGAGCCGCACTCGCTGACCGGGGTTTTCACCATCACCACGAACACATCCGCGCTGGTTTCGTAGTTCGCGGTAAACCACGCCGAATCGCGGTTGTATACCGAGTCGGCTCGCAGCTCGGGGGCACCTGCATCCAGGTCACCGATCTGCAATTGACGGCTCACCACAAAGCCCCAGCCGCCCAGCACCGTGGCCACGACCACCATCATGATCGCGAACTTGGGCCGAGCCAGTTCCGAAATCAGCTTGGCCATCCGGTGCGGACTGCTTTCGCGCAACTTCGCGGTACGCAAACCAGACGGAGACAGACCCAGGTACGACATCAGGATCGGCAGCAGGAACATCTTGGTGAAGATGATGACGCCCACCCCCACACTGGCGCTGATGGCCAGCTCACGTATCACCCCAATGTCGATCATCAGCATCGTGGAAAAACCCACCACGTTGCAGATCAGCGCCACAGAACCCGGAATAAACAACAGACGGAATGTGGCCCGGGCCGCCGCTTCTCGACTGGCCCCCGCCACCGACTCGGCAGCCAACGTGTTCACGTTCTGCATGGCGTGCGAGACACCGATCGCAAACGTCAGAAATGGCACCAGGATGGAATACGGGTCCAACCCGTAACCCAACCAACGCATGATTCCCAGGTGCCACAGCACCGCCAACAGACAACAGCTGATGGTGGCCAAAGTACTGCGCCAGCAACGCGAGTAAAGGTAGACCAGCGCTGTGGTGAACACGACCGTCAGCAGGAAGAACAGAACGATGTCGCGCGCACCGTCGATCAAGTCGCCCACCAGTTTGGCAAAGCCCACAATGTGGACCTTGACACCCTGCGGTTCGTATTTTTCACGGACCAGCTTTTCCAGGCGTTGCGAGAACAACGCGTAATCCAGCTTTTCGCCGGTGTCAGGATCCACCTCCAGCAATGGCGCCTGGATGATGGTGGAGCGGTGGTCATTGGCCACCAACTCACCCACCAAAGAAGACTTGGACACATTCTCACGCACCAACGCCACGTCTTCGGGTGTCCCGGAAAACCCAGAAGGCATCACGGTTCCAGACCGCAAGCCATCCTCTGCCGCCTCAAACCACAGGGTGTTGGCTGTTGACAAAGAACGCAGGTTGCCTCGATCGATCCCGGGGATGAAGAACACTTC
>DASUON010000390.1:0-9903 GCA_036276615.1 Burkholderiaceae bacterium | reverse complement strand
GGTGCTGCCCGACCGGTCCTGCGTCACGCTGGACGATGGTCGTGTGCTCACCACCGAGTTGCTGGTGGCTGCCGACAGCCGACACTCCAGCACCCGCCGCGCCCTGGGGCTGGCGGCCGACATGCACGACTTTGGACGCAGCATGCTGGTGTGCAACATGGCGCATGACGAGCCTCACCACCATGCCGCCTGGGAGTGGTTTGACTACGGCCAGACCCTGGCCCTGTTGCCCATGAACGATTGCCCGGACACCGGGCGGCACCGATCGTCGGTGGTGTTGACCCTGCCCAGCAGCGAGATGCAGCCGGTGCAGAACCTGCCTGAAGCCGACTTCAACGCCGACATGCAGCGCCGGTTTGCCCAACGGCTGGGGGGCATGACCCTGGTCAGCACCCGGCATGTGTACCCGCTGGTGGCGGTCTACCCCAAGCGGCTGGTGGGGGCCCGTCTGGCCTGTGTGGGCGATGCGGCCTGTGGCATGCACCCGGTCACGGCCCATGGCTTCAACCTGGGGCTGCGCAGTGTGGAGGCCCTGATGCAGGCTTTGCAACGCGGTCAGCGCCAAGGGCGGGCCTTGGCCGATCCGTCGGTGTTGGCCGCCTACGAGCGTGCCCATTGGCTGGCCAGTCGGCCCACCTACATGGCCACCCAGTGGATCACCCGCCTGTACACCCATGAAACCACGCCCGCCCGGGCCCTCCGGCAGGCTGCGTTGCGCCTGGGGCAGCGTTTTGCCCCGTTCCGGCGGGCGGTGGCGGCGTCGCTCACGGGGGCTTGATCGGCCCTGGGTGTCACGCGGCGGTCGCCGGGGCTGCGTATCATCGCGCGGCTTGGCTCGGGGCTGGTTGGCCCGCCAGCGTCACGGACACACACATGAGATCGACTTTTTGGAGCACGCGGGCCTGGGCCCGGTGGTGGGTCATGGGCATGACCCTGGGGTTGCTGAGCGCTTGCCAAAGCCCGGCCACCTTGCAAGGTGCCGGCGCACCGACGCTGGAGCAACTGTTTCCCGGCTGGAAGCCCAGCCCGGTGTTGGGCAAGCGCTGGCAACCTTTTGAGTCGGTGATTCAAGACGGCGCACCCGGCATGGCGGTGCAGACGGATGCCTCCCTCAGCCTGCTGCGCACACGCTTTCAAACGCCGGTCACAACGCCGTCAACGGTTCACTTTTCCTGGTGGGTGCAAGACCTGGTGGAGGGGGCGGACCTGTCCGACACCCAAGCCAGCGATGCCCCGGCACAACTGGCCGTGGCGTTTGATGGGGACCGTTCTGCGCTGTCGGCGCGTTTCGGGATGATGTCCGAGCTGACCTTGCTGGTCACGGGTGATGCCTTGCCCTATGCCTCGCTGGTGTACGTGTGGGCCGCAGGGGACGAGCACCCGGTGGGCACGGTCATTCGAGACCCACGGACCGACCGCATCCGGTATTTGGTGGTGGAGCAAGGCCCGGCCCATCTGCGCCGCTGGGTGCACCACACGCGGGACGTGCACGCCGACTACCGCCGGGCGTTCGACGAAGAGCCCGGTCCCATCCTGGGCTTGGCCTTGATGAGCGATGCCGACAACACCCGTGGCCACACGCGGGCGGTGTTTGGCCCCGTGTCCCTCCAGCCTCGCTGACCGCGCGGGGCCAGCAGGGCGCAAGGGTCAGGCTGGCTGATCCCCTTCGCGGGGAATGGGGCGCGGACGGCCTTGTTCGTCAATGGCCACGTAGGTCAACGACGCCTCGGTCACTTTGACAAACCGGCCTTGGTCGCGGAAGCGTTCTGCAAACACCTCCACCTCCACGGTGATGGAGGTGTTGCCGATTCGGCCCACCTTGCTGAAAAAGCTCAGGATGTCGCCCACGCGCACGGGCTGCTTGAAGATGAATTGGTTGACCGCCACCGTGGCCATGCGGCCCTGCACATGGCGTGCGGGCAGCACCGACCCCGCCAGGTCCACCTGCGCCATGACCCAGCCGCCAAAAATGTCGCCATTGGCGTTGCAGTCGGCGGGCATGGGAATGACCTTCAGCACCAGTTCCTTGTCCGTGGGCAAGGGCACGGCGGGGGCGTTTCGGGGCGCGGCGTCAGCACGGGTGGCGGGCGAACTGGGCAGGGGGGCATTCATGGCAGAGCACAATTGGTGAAAAAACTGCTTTGATTGTCCGCCATGCGCCGCCACGCCTCCGTTTCCCCCGCCGATGTCCCTCCTGCCTCCGCTTCGGGGGGCAAGGTGGCGCGTTCGGACTGGACCACCCTCCAGCGCCTGTTTCCGTACCTGTGGGCGTACAAGTGGCGGGTCATGCTGGCACTGGGTTTCATGGTGGCGGCCAAAGGGGCCAACGTGGGCGTGCCCCTGCTGCTCAAGCAGTTGGTGGATGCCATGACGCCGCAGGCGGGCGGGCGCTCGCTGCTGGGGTCGCCGCCTTTGCCCGAGGTGCTCATCGTGCCGCTGGGGCTGTTGCTGGCCTACGGGGCGCTGCGGTTTTCCACCAGCCTGTTCACCGAATTGCGCGAGCTGGTGTTTGCCAAGGCCACCGAGGGGGCCACCCGCCGCATTGCCCTGCAGGTGTTCGAGCACCTGCATGCGTTGAGCCTGCGTTTTCACCTGGAGCGCCAGACGGGCGGCATGACGCGCGACATCGAGCGCGGCACGCGCGGTGTGCAGTCGCTCATTTCGTATTCGCTCTACAGCATCTTTCCCACGCTCATCGAGGTGGTGATGGTGCTCACGTTGCTGGGCACCCGGTTCGATGCGGGTTATGTGTGGATCACCCTGGCGGCGTTGGTGGGCTACGTGGCCTTCACGGTGGTGGTGACCGAGTGGCGCACCCAGTTCCGCCGCGAGATGAACGAGCTGGACTCGGTGTCGCACAGCAAAGCCATCGATTCGCTGCTGAACTACGAAACGGTCAAGTACTTCAACAACGAAGCCTTTGAGGCTCAGCGCTACGACACCAGCCTGGACCAGTTGCGCAAGGCCCGCATCAAAAGCCAGCGCACCCTCAGCCTGTTGAACACCGGGCAACAGCTCATCATTGCCGGGGCCTTGGTGGCCATGCTCTGGCGGGCCACCCACGCGGTGGCGCTGGGGCAGATGACGCTGGGCGACTTGGTGATGATCAACGCCTTCATGATCCAGCTCTACATCCCGCTGGGTTTTCTGGGCGTGCTGTACCGCGAGATCAAGCAAAGCCTGACCGACTTGGACAAGATGTTCACGCTATTGGAAAGAGAGCGTGAAGTGGCCGATGAAAAAGCGGCAGGGCCACTTTTTGTTCATAAAAATGGGCCGCAACCTTCGGTGCGTTTTGTCAACGTGCGCTTTGGGTACCACCCGGACCGAGAGATCTTGCATGGCATCGGCTTCGAGATTCCGCCCGGGCAGACGGTGGCGGTGGTGGGGCCGTCGGGGTCGGGCAAGTCCACGCTGGCGCGGCTGATGTACCGCTTCTACGACGTCGGCAACCCTGCTGAAGGCGGGCGCATCGAAATCGCCGGGCAGGACGTGCGCCATGTCACCCAGGCCAGTGTGCGCGCGGCCATTGGCATCGTGCCGCAGGACACGGTGCTGTTCAACGACACCATCGAATACAACATCCGCTACGGTCGACCGGACGCCACCCGCGAGGAGGTGGAGGCTGCGGCCAGGGCCGCCCGCATCCACGACTTCATCGTCAGCCTGCCGCAGGGCTATGCCACGCCGGTGGGCGAGCGGGGGCTGAAGCTGTCGGGTGGTGAAAAGCAGCGGGTGGCCATTGCGCGCACCCTGCTGAAGAACCCGCCCATCGTCATCTTCGACGAGGCCACCAGTGCGCTGGATTCAGCCAACGAACGCGCCATCCAGGCCGAACTGAAAACGGCCGCGGCCAACAAGACCACGCTGGTCATTGCCCACCGCCTGTCCACCGTGGTGGACGCGCACGAGATCCTGGTGCTGGAACACGGAACCATTGTGGAGCGAGGCACCCATGCCGATCTGCTGGCGCTGGGTGGGGTGTATGCCCGCATGTGGGCGTTGCAGCAAAGTGCCGATGCGTCCACGGACGAGACGGCCGTCCCGTCGCCGGATCAGTTCGTCTCCGGCACTGAAGCGTTGGCGGTCGCCCCATAACGCCTCACACAGTGCTTGCCGCCGCTCTTGCCGGCGTACATGGCTTCGTCGGCCTGGCGCAGCAAGGTGTGGGCGTCCAGCCCGTCTTCGGGGGCCACGGCATAACCCGCGGTCAGGCCCACGTGGCAGATCGCGCCGTTGGGCAGCACAAAGGGTTCTGAGAACGCCTGCAGCAGCTTGTCGCCCATGTCGGCCGCTTGAAGGGCATTGGGCAGGTTGGTGAACAGCACCACGAATTCATCGCCACCCAGGCGGGCCACCACATCGCTGTTGCGCACCAAGCCTTTGAGTCGGGCCGCCACGGCCACCAACAGGGTGTCCCCCACGTCGTGGCCGTGTTGGTCGTTGATGGGTTTGAACCCATCCAGGTCCAGCATGAACACCGCCACCAGGTTGTCGGGCTTGGCCGAGTGCACCACCGCCCCCATGCCCGCATGCAGCCCTCGGCGGTTGAGCAGGGAGGTCAGCGGGTCGGTGTGGGCCAGCGAGCGCAGGGTTTCCTGCTCCTGCGAGGCGTGGCGCATGGCGTTGTGCAAGGCCTGGGTGCGCAGACCCAGCATGCGCAGGAAGATCAGCATGTCCACCGTGGCCCCGATCTGGTAGGAGTGCATGGTCCAGGGGTTCACGCCGATGCGGCCCTTGATCACTTCGACCAGGATGGCCGCGGCCACAAAATGGCTGATCCACGCCACAAAGAACCAGCCGCCCATGGGGTCACCGCGGCGGGCCCGGGTGAGCGCCGACGGCGCCGCCAACAGTGCCGGGGCCAGTCCGACGGTGCTGGTGATGGCGGTGACGGTCTGGATGGTGATGAGGTCCAGCGCAAAGGCCAGGCCGGTGCAGGCAGTGAAGGCGGCGCCCCACTTCATGAGTCGGCCCAGCCAGGGCTTGAGTTCCGGCCCGCGCATGGCGTGTTCGTTGAACAGGAACGACCCGGTGGACGCGATCATGGCGGACAGGCCGGACATGTGGGTTTCCACCCAGGGCACCTTGCCCCACACGTACTGGGCCCCAATGCCAAAGTGCAGCAGCGAAAACAGCAGGCTGCCCGTGATCAGCAGCGCGTATTTGCCATACAGCAGGTCCTTCAGGATCAACCACTGTCCCAGGCTGTAGACCAGCAGGCACAAGGCCAGGCCGGTCAACAGCCCTTGCAGCATTTGTTCACCTTGCACCAGTTGGTGAAACACCCGCGGGCGTTGAAAAGAGATCGGAAGGATCAGCGCCCCGTTGTGGGACACCCGCAGGTACACGTCCACGCGGTCGCCGTCGGGCAATTCCACGTCAAACGCATGTGAAGGGGTGGGAATGCGCCGGTGCTCAAATGGCGCCATGTTGCCTTGCGCTCGGTGCTGGAGCACCTGTCCCTGGTGAACCAGGAAGAACTCCACCGAGTTCAGCACCGGGTAGTTGACGTCAACGATCCACAGCCCGCCAGCCCCTGGCTGAACGTGGATGGGCACATGCACCCACACCGGGCCCTGGCTCAGGCCCAGGGTGGCGTAGGCGGTGGTGGGCGTGGAAAAGGCGTCTCGAGATGCCATCACCTCCGAAATCGCCAGGCGGTTGGGACCCTCTGCCAGGATTTGCACCGCTGGCCATGCCTCTGCGCGTTGGATGTCCGCGTTCAGCTCCAGCGCAGGCTGGGCATGGGCGGCCACGAGTCCGCCCAACACCAGCCACACGCAAAGCCCCAAGACCCAGCGCCAAATGGGGGCCAGCACTGACAAGGGGACGGGTGACAGGGGATGCGTCACGGGGTCAAGGCGTCTGTCGAGGGCGCCATGAGCCCTGCCGCGTCAGGAGGTCTTCCACACCGTTGAGCCAGTGGGGGGCTTTGGGATCGCTGGACCAGC
Organism: Burkholderiaceae bacterium; assembly: GCA_036276615.1. Classification (GTDB taxonomy): domain Bacteria; phylum Pseudomonadota; class Gammaproteobacteria; order Burkholderiales; family Burkholderiaceae_C; genus UBA2334. Next base: position 3,949 of record DASUON010000390.1, on the reverse strand, counting down.
CGTCCACGGTTTGGTGCATCTGGTTGAGCAGATGGTCAGGCAGGCGCAGGGGACGGGTCTGGTCCATCAGCAGGGTGGTGATGGTGTGGTAGCCCAGCACCCGGGTGAGCATGCGGGAGAGTGAGAAGCCCGGGATGAAGAATCCCACCACACCGTCGATGATCCGAATCGTCAGCATGCCCGCGCAAAAGAAGAAGCGTTGAATCCAGTTGGATGAGCTGCGGGTCACGCCAATGCATTGGGCGGAGGCGTCACCGCAGAGGTAGCGCGTGAGCTGAGGGGGCACGCACCTGAGCAGTTTAAGGGGGATGGCCCGTTCCATGGCCTGCATCAGGGCTTGTCCGAGTGCGGGGCGGGGGTCGGGTGCGGGTGTGGGCAGAAAGCCCCGGGCCTGCAGTTGCACGAACAGGGCTTGTGCGTCGTCCATGGTGTGGGCCATCAGGTCGTCGTGGATGCCCAGAACGTGTCCCACCACGTTCCAGGTGTGCAGGTAGGCCTCTTCGTCGGCTGCGCACAGCCCAAGTCCCAGGGTGCGCAGGCCTTGCAGATACACGTAGGAGAAGGTCAGCAGCGTGTAGGCCTGCTCTTCCTGGTTGCAGGGCAGGCCGTCCTGTCCCAGGTTCCACCCATGCGCCCACAAGGCCTGGTGCAGGCTGGCGGTGGGATCGGTCGTGCCCAGCGGATGGACTTGCCCGGCCCCCGGGACGTGCAACTGATTGCCCAGCGCCTGCATGGCCGCTTCGGGGCTTTGGCGCAGGATCAGGTGGCGAATCATGGCGTGGATCAGCCTCACCTTCAGGGTTTGGGTGACGCCACTGCCCTCCGGTTGGGTCAGGCCCCCGCTGAACATGACCGGGAAGATCATGGCTGCCGTCATGCGGATGCGGTGCTCGGTGTGGTTTTCCAATTGCCCGGACAGGTGCAGCACGGTGGAGAGGTCGGGCAGCACATAACACTGCGGCAGGCTGGCGCAGAACAGCAGGGTGCATGACAACACCCCGTTGTCCACAAACAGCGCCTCGGCCCGAGCGATCTTGGCCGCGTCGGCCCAGGTGGGCAGCACCTGACCTTGGGCCAGGTACTGTTTCACGGCCTGGGTGATGGCGGGGTCCAGTGCCTCCGGGCTGGGGTTCCAGTCGTTCAGGCTCTGGTTGGTGGTCCACTGACTGAACTGCCGATTGACTTGTTCGATGCGGGCCAGGGTCTGTGTGACGTCACCCTGCCCGGCAATGGCGCTCACCGTGTCGTCGGCCAGCGGATCGGTCACGTAGCGCATGTGGGCCAGGCGGGCGTCGGACACCGGGCTGGGCACCTTGGGCTGCGCCCACACCTGTTTCCAGTGCTGCCAGCCCACCAGGGCGGCGATCAACGGCAACCCCATGGCAAACAAGGCGATGACCCGGGTTTCGATGGGGTTGCCCAGCAAGGCCTGGAACACCATGAACCCCCCATAAATGCCCAGCGGCAGCAGGGCTTGGCCGGGTGTGTACTCGGGGTTGGGCTGCACCGGGCGGCGGTGGGTGAGCCACTGGAACACCACACCGATGGCCATGGACACCGTCATCCAGCCCACAAAGCCCTGCAGGGTTTCGCCGAACCATTCGCCATCGGTCTTGGCCATGATCCACGCCTTGAGGGTGTAGACGAAATAGGGGTCGGCTCCCAGGTCGAACGCCGTCACCAGCATGGCCGTGAGGAACACCAAAAACAGCCTGCCCCGCAGACTTTGGGGCGTGAGGGCTGGGGTGCGCCAAACGATCAGGCAGGCCAGCACGTAGCCGCAGTAGACCAGCGAGAACCACATCAGCGGAATGACCGCGGGCACCGAGCCCAACGTCCAACCCAGCACATCGGTGTAGGTGTACTGGCCAAAGAACCAACCGCGGGTGGTACCCATTTGTTCGGCAAACCAGCCCATGCTGGTGCCCAAAAGCACCAGCAGGCTGGCCCGGCGCATGCCCAGCAGATGACCTGCATTGGCCCAGCAGGTGGCAAACATCAGCAGCGAACTGAGCACCACGGCCACGGTGGTGTCGTTGTGTGTGCGCCACGCCATGGTCAGCACGAACGCACCAAACAGGGCATAGGCCCAACGGTTCCAAGGGATGTTCATGGAGGAAGGCGGCGGGCCGCGGAGTTGATGGGGTGTAACTATTGTTACAAAGTGTGAACAATCGTTTAATCATGCAATCCGTGCATGTGCACGGGAAATTTGCCCCTTTTCCGTTCATTGAAAGTTGGGAGTGTCATGGAAACCAAATGGCTTGAGGACTTTGTGAGTCTGGCTGAAACCCGCAGCTTCAGTCGGTCGGCGCAGTTGCGTCATGTGACCCAGCCTGCTTTTTCGCGCCGCATCCAATCGTTGGAAGCATGGGCGGGGACCGATTTGGTGGATCGGTCCTCCTACCCCACGCGGTTGACGCCTGCGGGTCAGACCCTGTACGAGCAATCGCTGGAAATACTGCAGGCCCTGCAGTCCACACGGGCGATGCTGCGGGCGCACAGCGCGGTGGCGGATGACACCATCGAGTTTGCGGTGCCGCACTCGCTGGCGTTCACCTTTTTCCCAACATGGCTGTCTGGCCTGCGGGAGAGTTGCGGGCCGATCAAGACCCGCCTCACGGCGCTGAATGTGCACGATGCCGTGCTGCGGTTGGTGGAAGGGCATGCCGATTTGCTGATTGCCTTTCACCATGCGCTGCAACCCATCCGGCTCGACGCCGATCGTTACGAGATGCTGCCCTTGGGCACCGAGGTGCTGGCCCCCTGTGTGAAGGCCAATGAGCAAGGCCAGCCCCTGTTCCCCTTGCCCGGGTTGGCCAACCACCCTGTGCCCTACCTGGCGTATGCCCCTGGCGCCTACCTGGGGCGTGTGGTGGAGGCGGCCATCAAGCAAACCAAGGCCACTGTGCACCTGGAGCGGGTGTATGAAACCGACATGGCCGAGGGGCTCAAGGCCATGGCCCGTGAGGGACATGGGGTGGCCTTCCTGCCTTTGTCCGCGGTTCGGCGGGATCTGGAGTCGGGCAAGCTGGTTCGCGCTGGAGATGGCATGGATCTTGTATTGGATGTTCGCATTTACCGCGAACGGCCTCAGAATGGCAGCAAACCCAAGGGCGCGGCCCAGCGCTTTTGGGAAGCGCTGGAGCGCTCCATACGGCCCGTTCGGTCCTGATTTTTCTCGGCAAAAAGGGTCACAAGCATCATGAATCGTTGGAACAAGGGTTTGACGGCGTTGTGGGTGACCTTGGCTTGCGCAGGCAGTGCCTGGGGCGGTCCGGTGCTCGACCGGATCCGGCAGGATGGGCGCCTGGTCATTGCCCATCGCGACACGTCGGTGCCGTTCTCCTACGTGTTGCCGGATGGCAAGCCTGTGGGGTATGCCGTCGAGTTGTGTCAGCGCATCGCGCTGGCGGTGCAAAAGCAGCTCAAGCTCGACAAGTTGAACGTGACCTACGCCCTGGTCACTTCGGCCAACCGGTTGGAGTTCATCCAGAAAGGTCAGGCGGACCTGGAATGTGGCTCCACCACCAACAATGCCGCCCGGCGTGAAAAGGTGGCGTTCACCATCCCCCACTACATCACGGGCGCTCGCATGCTCGTCAAGGCCGACAGCAAGGTGGACCGGGTGGATTCGCTGGCCCTCAAAACCGTGGTGTCCACCAAAAGCACCACCCCACTGGATGCCTTGCGCCGCCTCAACGCCGAGCGGGGGCTGAACCTCAAAATCATCGAATCGGCCAATCATCAGCAGGGGGTGGACATGGTGTTGAAAGGCGAGGCCGACGCCTTTGTGATGGACGATGTGCTGCTGTTCGGCTTGGTGGCGGCCTTGCCCGACCCTACGCAGGCCAAGGTGGTCGGACGCTACATCACCACCGAACCCCTGGCCATCATGCTGTCCAAGGACGACCCCGATTTCAAGAAGATGGTGGACGATGAAATGCGC
>DASUON010000389.1:0-4099 GCA_036276615.1 Burkholderiaceae bacterium | reverse complement strand
GTTTCCGCTGCTGAAAACCGGCGGCCTGGCCGACGTGAGCGCCGCACTGCCCCCCGCGCTCATGGCCGCCGGGGCCGACGTTCGGCTGCTGCAGCCCGCCTTCCCGGCCATTGCAGCAGGGCTTGAGGCGTATGGACCGCCCCTGCCACTGCCCGCCGGGGAGCCCCACGGCTGCGGCCCCCAAGCCCACACTGCCGGGGCCGAGGGGGCTTGGCTGCAACGCGCCCGTTGGCCCGCACCGTCGGCCACGGCCACCTCGCCCCCCCCTGCGGCACCGGCCCCGGTGGTCTACCTGCTGCACGCACCGCGCCTGTTCGGGCAACCCGGCAACCCCTACCTCAACGCCGAGGGCCAGCCCTGGCCCGACAGCGCCGCCCGCTTTGCGTGGCTGGGCTGGGCCGCAGCGCAACTGGGCCTGGGCCTGGACCCCGAGTGGCAGCCCCAGGTGCTGCATGGGCACGACTGGCACACCGGCCTGACCCCGGCCTACCTGCATGCCCTCACCCGCCACCAGCCGGGTGCAGCAGCTCCGCGCACCGTGTTCACCGTGCACAACCTGGCCTACCAGGGCCTGTTCGGCCCCGAATGGCTGGAACCGCTGGGCCTGCCCGGTGACCTGTTCCGCCTGCAGGGGCTGGAGTTCCACGGCCAGCTGTCGTTCATGAAAGCTGGTTTGCAGTACAGCGAGGTGCTCACCACCGTCAGCCCCACCTACGCCCGCGAAATCACCACCCCCGAACAGGGCTGTGGCCTGGACGGCCTGCTGCGCGAACGGCAGGACCGCCTGCACGGCATCCTGAACGGCGTGGACGACGCCGTCTGGAACCCCGCCCACGACCCCCTGGCCCCGCCCGGCTACAGCGCAGACAAACTCACCGGCAAAACCCGCGCCAAGGCCCGGCTGCAAGCCGAGCTGGGCCTGCAAGCCGACACCCAGGCCCTGCTGTGTGTGGTGGTCAGCCGCCTGACCGAACAAAAGGGCCTGCACCTGCTGCCCGAGGTGGTGGACGCGCTGGTGCAACGTGGCGGCCAGCTGGCGGTGCTGGGCACGGGGGACGCGACCATCGTGGCGGCCCTGCAAGCCTGTGCCGACCGACACCCCCAACAGGTGCACCTGCACCAGGGCTACGACGAAGCCCTGGCCCACCGGCTGATGGCCGGGGGCGATGTCATCCTGGTGCCCTCTCGCTTCGAGCCCTGCGGACTCACCCAGCTCTACGGCCTGCGCTACGGCACCCTGCCGCTGGTGCGGGCGGTGGGCGGTCTGGCCGACACCGTGACCGATTGCAGCCTGGAAAACCTGGACGACGGCACGGCCACCGGCTTTGTGTTCCAAGACCTGACCGCCGCCGACCTGTCCCGCGCCCTGCGCCGCGCCTTTGCCCTGCACCACCGCCGCACCGACTGGCGGGCCGTGCAGCGCCGAGGCATGACCCAGCCGCTGGGCTGGGACCGCGCCGCTGCCGCCTACCTGGCCCTGTACGCGCCCCCAACGTGACTGGCACGCCTGATGCTTGACCGCCTCCGCCGCTGAACCCACCCGTTTTCCCGAACCCGAGCCGACCATGCCCCACTTGCCCATGACCCCTGCCGACCCCAGTGCCGCGTTCGAGTACGACCTGCTGTCCAACGACGTGGACGCGCTGCGACGCTCCATTGCCAACCGGCTGGTGTACGCCATGGGCAAGGACCTGCGCTCAGCCACCCGGCGCGACTGGCTGTTTGCCCTGTTCCACGCGGTGCGTGACCGCACCATGCACCGCTGGCGCGAAACCCTGACCCGCGCCCACGAGCAGGACGCCAAGCGGGTGTACTACCTGTCCATGGAGTTCCTGACCGGCCGGGCCCTGACCAATGCGCTGCTGTCCGCCGGGGTGTACGACGCGGCCAAGGAGGCCTGCGCCCAACTGGGGGTGGACATCGACACCCTCATCGACCTGGAAACCGACGCCGGCCTGGGCAATGGCGGCCTGGGGCGGCTGGCGGCCTGCTTCCTCGACTCCATGGCCAGTGTGGGCCTGCCGGGCATGGGCTACGGCATCCGTTACGACTTTGGCATGTTCGCCCAGCGCATCCAGAACGGGCGTCAGGTGGAGGAGCCCGACTACTGGCTGGTCAACGGCAACCCCTGGGAGTTCATGCGCCCCGAGTTCAGCTACCCCGTGCGTTTTGGCGGCAAGCTGGTGCAAGGGGCCACGGGCGTGAGCTGGGTGGAAACCGATGACGTGATTGCCACCGCCTACGACAGCGGTGTGCCCGGCCACGAGCTGACCAGCGTGTCCACCCTGCGCCTGTGGTCGGCACGGGCCACCAGCGGCATCAACCTCGACGCCTTCAACAAAGGCGACTACATGCGGGCGGTGGAGGCCAAGAACCAGTCGGAAAACGTGTCGCGGGTGCTGTACCCCGACGACAGCACCGAACACGGCAAGGAACTGCGGCTGCGGCAGGAGTACTTTTTTGTCAGCGCGTCACTGCAGGACATCCTGCGCCGCCACCTCAAGAACCACCCCGGGTTCAGCAACCTGGCCGACAAGGTGGCCATCCACCTCAACGACACCCACCCGGCCCTGGCCGTGCCCGAGCTGATGCGCCTGCTGGTGGACGACCACGGCCTGGACTGGGACAGCGCCTGGGCCCAGTGCCAGCAGGTGTTCAGCTACACCAACCACACGCTGATGAGCGAGGCCCTGGAAACCTGGCCGGTGGAGATGCTGGGCCGACTGCTGCCGCGCCACCTGCGCATCGTCTACGACCTGAACGCCCGCTTCCTGGCCGAGGTGCACGAGCGTTTTCCCAACGACAACGACCTGCTGCGCCGCGTCTCGCTCATCGACGAGCGCGGCCAGCGCCGCGTGCGCATGGCCTACCTGTCGGTGCTGGCCAGCCACAAGGTCAACGGCGTGTCGGCCCTGCACAGCAACTTGATGGTGGAAACCATCTTTGCCGACTTCGCCCGCCTGTTCCCCGAGCGCTTTTGCAACAAGACCAACGGCATCACCCCCCGGCGCTGGCTGTCGCAGGCCAACCGCCCGCTGTCGGCGCTGATCGACCGCCACATCGGCCCCGACTGGCGGCGCCACCTGGACCAGCTTGCGCAGCTGCGCCCGCTGGCCGACGACCCGGCCTTCATCGCCGAAGTGCGCGCCGCCAAGCTGGCCAACAAGGAGCGGCTGGCCGATCGCATCGTGCACGAGTGTGGCGTGGTGGTGGACCCCACCAGCCTGTTCGACGTGCAGATCAAGCGCATGCACGAGTACAAGCGCCAGCTGCTCAACGTGCTGCACGTGGTCACGCGCTACCAGCAGATCCTGGCCCAGCCCAATGCGCCGTGGGTGCCCCGCACGGTCATCTTCGGGGGCAAGGCGGCGTCGGCCTATTACATGGCCAAGCTGGTCATCAAGCTCATCAACGACGTGGCGCGCGTGGTCAACAGCGACCACCGCATCGGCCACAAGCTCAAGGTGGTGTTCCTGCCCAACTACCGGGTGTCACTGGCCGAGGTCATCATCCCCGCGGCCGACCTGTCGGAGCAGATTTCCACCGCGGGCACCGAGGCCTCGGGCACCGGCAACATGAAGTTCGCGCTCAACGGGGCGCTGACCATCGGCACCTGGGACGGCGCCAACATCGAGATTGCCGAAAACGTGGGGCTGGACAACATCTTCATCTTCGGCAACCGCACCGAGCAGGTGGCCGCGCTGCGCGCCAGCGGCTACAACCCGCGCCGCTACTACGACCACAACTACGACCTGAAAACCGCCATCGACCGCATCGCCGAGGGCCTGTTCAGCCCCGAGGAGCCGGGCCGTTTCCACGACATCACCCGCACGCTGCTGGAGTCCGACTACTACCTGCTGCTGGCCGACTATGCCGACTACGTGGCCACGCAGAAACGCGTGGACGAGTTGTACCGCCGCCCCGACGAATGGGCCCGCAAAGCAGTGCTCAACGTGGCGGGCATGGGGGTGTTCTCGTCAGACCGCACCATCCGCGAGTACGCGGATGACATCTGGAAAGTGAAGCCAATCTTTTAAGAAAAAATTGGCTATAGCGCTTTATTGATAAGCGCAAACAGCTATCAAATAAATAGCAATCA
>DASUON010000388.1:0-4110 GCA_036276615.1 Burkholderiaceae bacterium | reverse complement strand
TCCAGCGTTTCGGCAATGCTCTTGGGCTGGCCCGGCAGGTTGATGATCAGGCTCTGGTGCCGGATCACCGCCACCTGGCGCGACAGGATGGCCGTGGGCACAAAGTTCAGGCTGATCTGGCGCATCTGTTCGCCAAAGCCCGGCATTTCCTTGTGGGCCACGGCCAGCGTGGCCTCGGGCGTCACGTCACGCAATGCCGGGCCGGTGCCGCCGGTGGTCAGCACCAAGGGGCAGCCCACCTCGTCCACCAGTTCGATCAGCGTGGCGCTGATGGCGGCCTGCTCGTCGGGGATGAGCCGCTCCACAAAACGCACCGGGGTCTTCAGGGCGCGCTGCAGCCACTCGCGCAAGGCGGGCAGGCCCTTGTCTTCGTACTGGCCGCGGCTGGCGCGGTCGCTGATGCTGACGAGGCCGATCTGGATGTCACTCATTTCAACGCTGCCTTGACGATCTGGAAGATTTCACGGTACGCCTTGCCGTGGCGTTGGGCGGCCCCCAGGCTTTCGGGGGGCTGGCTTTGCTGGTCCTTGCGGGCCTGCCGGATGAGGGCCCGCAGGTGTTGGGGGTCGGACTCGATGCCCGCCTCGCGCTCGATGGCCAGCCACTCGGTCAGGGCGTCGTCATCGCTCAGCAGGCGGTCGCGCCATTGCTCGGCCAGGTGCAGCGACAGTTTTTCTTCCGCGCTGCCCTTGTGCTGGGTTTCCAGCGCCACACGGGCGGCTTCCAGGGTGTCTTCGGTCAGCAGGCGCATGAGCTTGCCGATGAACTGCATCTGGCGGCGGCGGCCCTCAAAGTTGGTGATGCGCTTGGCCTCGGCCATGGCGTCCAGCAGCTTGTCGGGCAGTTGCAGGCCGTCGAGCAGGTCGGCCCGCAGCGTCAGCAGGTCTTCGCCCAGCGCCTGGATGCGGTCCATCTCGCGCTTGAGGTCGGTCTTGCTCAGTTCGGTGGTGCCTTTGAGCTCGGCTTTGAGTTCAAGATCCAGCTCGCTGCCTTCAGCAACGAAGTGGCCTTTGACGTAATAGCCGCGTTTGGGTTTTCGGGACATGACAGGGGGGCAGGTGGAGCGCAAAAGTATGATTGTCTCCGACATGAACACTTCCACCCCCCGCACCCCCGTCACCGATCAACCCCAAACCGGTTTCCAGTACAGCCGGGCGTTTTTCCAGGACTTGGTGGACACCGCCTTGACCCACGCCAAAAAACTGGGGGCCACCGATGCCGGGGCCGAGGCCAGCGAAGGCAGCGGGCTGTCGGTGTCGGTGCGCAAGGGTGAGTTGGAGAACGTGGAACGCAACCGCGACAAATCGCTGGGCGTCACCGTCTACCTGGGCACCCGCCGGGGCAACGCCTCCACGTCCGACTTCTCGGTGCAGGCCATCCGCCAGACGGTGCAGGCCGCCTACGACATCGCCCGCTTCACCGCCGAAGACCCCATGGCCGGCCTGCCCGACCCCGAGGACATGGCCACCAACCCGCCCGAGCTGGACCTGTTCCACCCCTGGGCCCTCACCTCCGAGCAGGCCCTGGCCCTGGCGCTGGAGTGTGAAGCCGCCACTTTTGCTGTCAGCAAACAAATCACCAACAGCGAAGGCGCGGGCGTGTCGGCCCAGCAGTCGCACTTTTTTGCCGCGCACATGCGCTCAGGGACCTTCGACGTGGCCGGGGGCCTGCCCGGCGTGTTTGCGGGCGGGTACGCCAGCTCGCGCCACAGCCTGTCGGTGGCCCCCATCGCGGGCAAGGGTGCCAAGATGCAGCGTGACCACTGGTACACCAGCATGCGCGACGCCGCCGACATGGCCAGCCCCCAGGCCGTGGGCCGCTACGCCGCCGAACGTGCCCTGGCCCGCCTGAATGGCCGCAAGATCGCCACCACCGAATGCCAGGTGTTGTTCGAATCGCAACTGGCCGCCGGACTGCTGGGCGCCTTTGTGCAGGCCATCAGCGGCGGGGCCCTGTACCGGCGCAGCAGCTTCCTGCTCGACAGCCTGGGCAAGCAGGTGCTGGCCAAGCACATCGACATTGACGAAGACCCCCACGTCATCAAAGGCAAGGGCAGCGCCCCGTTCGACGACGAAGGCGTGCGCACCGCCAAGCGCAAGGTGGTGAGCGCGGGCAAGGTCAAGGGCTATTTCCTGGGCAGCTACTCGGCCCGCAAGCTGGGCATGAAGACCACCGGCAACGCCGGGGGCTCGCACAACCTCACCCTCAGCAGCCGCCTCACCCAGCCGGGAGACGACCTGCCCGCCATGCTGCGCAAGCTGGGCACCGGCCTGTTCGTCACCGAGCTGATGGGCCACGGCGTCAACGGCGTGACGGGCGACTACTCCCGCGGGGCCTCGGGCTACTGGGTGGAAAACGGCGTCATCGCCTACCCGGTGGAAGAAATCACCATCGCCGGCAACCTGAAGGACATGTTCAAGGCCATCGTGGCCGTGGGTGCCGATGTCTACAACTACGGCGCCAAGTCGGTGGGTTCGGTGCTGATCGAGCGCATGAAGGTGGCGGGCAACTGAGGGCTGTGGCCAGCCTGAGGCTGGTCTACCACCGCCAACCCGCGCCCGGGGCCTGGGCGGGGGCGCTGCTGACGGTGGTGGGCGGCGTCCTCATCCTCAGCCTGCCAGCGCGGCCTTGATGGCGGCGGACACCAGGCCCATGTCGGCCTTGCCCGCCAGTTGGGTTTTGGCCGCGCCCATCAGCTTGCCCATGTCGGCCCCGGTGGGCACACGGCCCAGCTCGGCGGTGAGGTTTTGCACCAGCGCGGCCACGGCGGCGGAGATTTCGTCGGCGCTCAGCCGCGCAGGCAGGTAGGCCTGCAGCACGGCCATTTCGGCGGCTTCCTTGTCGGCCAGGTCTTGGCGGTCGGCCTTCTGGAAGGCTTCGATGCTGTCCTTGCGCTGCTTGATCAGCTTGTCCACGATGGCGACCACCATGGCGTCGTCCAGGGTGACGCGCTCGTCCACTTCCTTTTGTTTCATGGCGGCGGTCAGCAGACGGATGGTGCCCAGCTTGGCCATGTCTTTGGCGCGCATGGCGCTTTTCATGTCTTCGTTGATTTGGTCTTTGAGGCTCATGGTTTCTTGAATGAAATTGGCACCCAGCGCTTTATTTGAAAGCGCAAGGTGCTATGAAAACTGAAGTTTGCTTGCGTTTCAGGCACCCAACTCTAACGCCAGCAGCTCGTCCAGCGTCTGGCGGCGGCGGATCAGGCGGGCCGTGCCGCCCACCTCCACCAGCACCTCGGGGATGAGGGGGCGGCTGTTGTAGTTGCTGCTCATGCTGGCGCCGTAGGCCCCGGCGTCGTGGATGACCAGCAGGTCGCCCACCTGCGCGGCGGGCAGTTCGCGGGTCAGCACCACGCCACCCTCTTCCTGGGTGAACACGTCACCGCTCTCGCACAACGGCCCGGCCACCACGGTGGGCTGGATGGGACGGGCGGTGCCGTCGGTGTGGGCGGGGATGAGGCTCATCTCGTGGTGCGCGCCGTACATGGCCGGGCGCATCAGGTCGGAGAACCCCGCGTCCACCAGCGTGAAATGCTGGCCGCCCTGGTGCTTGGTGGCCCGCACCTCGGCCAGCAGCACACCCGATTCGGCCACCAGGTAGCGGCCCGGTTCGATCTCCAGGTGCACGTCGTGCCCCAGGTGGGCGGCCACGGCCTGGCGGGCGGTGTCCCACAGGCCAAAGTAATGTGCGGTGTCGATGCGCGCCCCACCCGGACGGTAGGGAATGGACAGCCCACCCCCCGCGGAAATGGCCTGCACGTCGGCCCCGGCGGACTTGATCAGGTCCACCATGGCCTGGCACACCTGCTCCAGGTGGCCGTAGTCCACCCCCGAGCCAATGTGCATGTGCAACCCGAACAGCTTCAACCCGTGTTGGCGGATGGCGGCCAGCGCCGCGGGCACCTCGGTGTGCCAGATGCCGTGTTTGGAATGCTCGCCGCCCGTGTTGGTCTTGTTGCTGTGGCCGTGGCCAAAACCGGGGTTGATGCGCAGCCACACCGGGTGCTGGCTGCCGGGCGCGGCCTGCCCCAGCTGGTGAAGCATGTCCACGCTGCCCGCGTTGACGGGAATGCCGTGCTCACGCACCAGCGCCAGGGTGTCGGCGGTC
>DASUON010000387.1:0-8146 GCA_036276615.1 Burkholderiaceae bacterium | reverse complement strand
GCAAGCGGTTTCTGCATTCAGGCGAGGCTGCTTTTGCCACGGCGGGCTCGGTCAATGCCAAGTGTTTTGACTTGAATGGCGACCGCATTTCCATCGCGATTTGCGCCGACACCGTGAGTCCTGACCATCCACGCTGGGCGGCTGAAGCGGGGGCCACGGTCTACGCAGCAGGCGTGCTGTGGAGCCATGCAGGGTATGACGCCGACGCCGCGCAAATCAAGGCCCATTGCATCCAGCACGGTTTTGCCGCGCTGGTGGCCAACCACGCGGCACCGACGGGCGGCTACGTGGCTGCCGGAAAAAGTGCATTCTGGGCACCCGGAGGGCAATTGCTGTGCACCGCCCCCCAGGAAGCGCCAGCCTTGCTGTTGGCCCAACGAAGCGGCAACGTCTGGACCAGCCGCAGCACACCGGTGAACCCAGGGCCGTGAACCGGCCATGACCCGAATCAGTTGCCCGCCTTGGGCTGGTCGTTCTTGGCGGGTTGCTTGGGCTGGATGCGGGCCAGCTCCTCTTCGGAAATGACCTCGAACACCCGCACCACCCGCTGAACACCCGACACCGAACGCACCACGTCGGTCACGCGGTTGGCCTCGCGTTGGGTGACACGGCCCATCAGGTAGACCGTGCCGCGTTCGGTGATGACGTCAAAGGCATGGATGGACAGCGACTTGTCATCCACGATGGCCGCCTTCACCCGCCCCGACACCAGCGTGTCGGACGAACGCTGGCTGAGGCTGGAGTTGCCAGCCACCGCCAGCTCGTTCACCACCGAGCGCACGTTCTCCACCTGCCCGGCAATGCGCTCCACCTTGGCTTTGTCGGCCTCGGTCGGCACCTCGCCCGTCAGCAGCAGCTGGCGGTTGAAACAGTTGAAGTTGATGTGCCCCTTGTCGCCCAGCGCGTCGCGCACCTGGCTGGCGGCCTTGAGCTCGATGGTTTCGTCCTCCAGCTGCGTGCCGGAGGTGCGGCGGTCCACCGCCACCATCACCCCCGTGGCGGCCACCCCGCCCACCACCAGTGGGGCGCAGGCTTGCAGCGACAGCCCCAGCGTGGCCACGGCCACTGCCGTCAGCACGGCACGGTTGAACGAGGAGAAACGGACGGTGTTGATGGGCATGAACTCACTCCAGTCAGGAACAGGCGGGCATGATACGAGACGCACATGACGCCCCGAGTTCCCCACCCCGCTCAGGTGTAACCGGTGGCATCAAACGCCGCCTTGTGCCAATGCACCACCCCAGGGCCGTCGATGGCCACCACGTCAAAGCGGCAAGGCGGCAGGTCACGCAGCCGGGCCAGGTAGTGCCGCGCCGCAAACACAATGCGCCGCTGCTTGACGTGGCCCACGCTGGCCGCCGCGCCGCCAAAGTCGGTGCGGGCGCGTCGGCGCACCTCCACAAACACCAGGGTGCCATCGGGTTCGCGCACGATCAGGTCCACCTCGCCGCCCCCGCGCCCCGGCGTGCGGAAGTTGCGGACCACCAGGCGCAGCCCCGCCGACTGCAAATGGGACAATGCCTGCGCCTCGGCCTCGTCGCCCACGGCCTTGGTGGTGCGCACCGCCCCCGCGCCCCAGCCCTGTTTTGTCCCGGAATCCGACATTGAACACGCCCTCCACAGCCCCGTTGTCGTCCAGCTTTGCGCTGGCGGTCCAGGCCGCCCATCAGGCGGCTGGCCAGCAGCATTATCCCGAGGCCACGCTGTACGTGGTGGCCACCCCCATCGGCAACCTGGCCGACATCACCCTGCGGGCGCTGGAGGTGCTGCAACGGGTGGACACCATCGCCTGCGAAGACACCCGCCACACCGCCGCGCTGCTGGGGCAGTATGGGCTGCACAAGCCCCTGCTGGCCCTGCACCAGCACAACGAGGCCCAGGCCGCCCAGACCGTGGTCGAACGCCTGGCCCAAGGCCAGCGCGTGGCCTACGTGAGCGACGCGGGCACCCCCGCCGTGAGCGACCCCGGCGCCCGCCTGGTGCGTGCGGTGCAGGCCGCCGGGCACCGCGTGGTGCCCCTGCCCGGGGCCAGCAGCGTGACCACGCTGCTCAGCGCCTCGGGCGCGGGAGAGCTGGGGTTTGACTTTGTGGGTTTTCTGCCCACCAAGACCACCGAACGCCAGCGCGCCGTGCAGGCCCTGGCCACCCGAGCCCAGGCCCTGGTGCTGCTGGAAGCGCCCCACCGCATCCACGACCTGGCCCAGGCCCTGGCCGTGCTGGGCGCCCGCCCGGTGACGCTGGGCCGCGAACTGACCAAGCAGTTCGAACAAATCGTCACCCTGGCCTGCGCCGACCTGCCCGCCTGGCTGGCCGCCGACGCCCACCGCGGCAAGGGTGAATTTGCCCTGGTGCTGCACCCGCTGGCCCCTGCAACCGACGAAGACGCCGATGCGCTGACCGAGCGCGAACAACACACCCTGCGCCTGCTGCTGGCCGAGCTGCCCACCAAAACCGCGGTGAAACTGGCGGTGGACATCCTGGGCCGCCCGCGCAACGTGCTGTACGCCGCCGCACTGGCGCAGCAGTCCACCCCCGACGAGCCCAACGCGGCGGACTGACGCCGCCACCAGGCCCGCTTCAGGGCGAAGGGTCTTCAGGTCTTGGGGTGACCGGGGTCGGACGCTTCAAGGCGGCGGGGCTCCACGTCGGTGGCCGCTTCGGCGGTGTGGGCGCGGGGCGACACCTCGCGGAATTCCACATCCACCACCTCGGTGGCCGTGGCCGACGCCCCGCCATCGGTGGTGGTGTAACGCCGCTGGTACTGCCGCCACACCTTGGACGCCGCCGTCTGCTGCCAGCCCCGCCAGCCAAAGGGCTGGCCGGTGAGCAAGGCCCGCAGCCACACCACCCCCAAAAACGCCAGGGTGAACAGCAGCAGCACCCCGGCCACGGCCAGCACCAGCAAACCCGCCACCAGCATCCAAAACACCCGCCAGAGGCGGTTCAGCACATCGGTCAACACAGTCGGTCCTTGCTTGTTCAGGCCCCCGCCTCGCGGGACGGCGCTTCGGTAGACCCATCATCGAGCCCGTCGTTCCCGCCCACCGCCCGCATGGACACCTCGCCCGGGCGCGGGCTGTAGCGGTGGTGGGCGTCCAGGGTTTCCACCCGCACGCGCACCGCCCGGCCACCGTACACCGCGTCGGCCAGCCAGCGCAGCTCGGCCCGCAACGCGGCCTCGGTGCGCAGCACCGTGCCCCACACGCGCTGGTTGCCGTCCCAGCGGTAACCGCGGGCCTTGAGCGCGTCCTTGGCCTCGAACGGCGCGCCCGTGGCCTGCAAGCGGTGTTGCGGCTGCCGGGCCGCTTGCAGCAGCTCGGCCAGCAGGGTGGGTGCCGGGGTTTCCGAGGGCGTGGAAGCGCCCTCGCCAAAGGCGCTGGCGGGTTGGTTCAGCACCGCCAGCAGGGCATGGCAGTCGGTCTCGGCGCGGTGGGCGTCGTAGAACAGGCCCAAACCCAGGGCCAGGCTTTCGAGCTTGGCACTGCCCTGGCCCAGGGCTTTCCAGTCCAGGTCGGCCCACGAACAGGCCCAGGCCCGTGCGGCAAAGTGGGGGCAGCGGGCTTCCACAAACGGGCGGTCGAACCCGGCGTTGTGGGCCACCACCAGGTCCACGCCGTGCAGCAGCTCGGTCACACGGGCATCGTCCAGCCGCTGCCCGGCCAGCAGGGCGTCGGTGATGCCGGTGATCTTCACGATCTCGGCGGGCAGCGGGCGGCCCGGGTCTTCCAGCCCGTCGTACACCTGCACCGGGCCGAAGGGCTGGCCGGTGCGCCGGTCCACCGCGACGCGCAGCAGCGCCAGTTCGATGACGCTGTCACGCGACGCGTCCAGCCCGGTGGTTTCGGTGTCCAGCACCAGCACCTGCGCCAGATCGGCCCCCTCGGGCGCGGGGCCAAAGTCCGGCGTGGGCACCAAGCGGCGCAGCACGCGGTAGTCGGGGTGGGCGTCCAGCGCCTGGGCCATGCCTTCGGGCGACAGCGCTGGCGGCACGACAGGCACGCTTTCCGCGGCTACGGGAGGGGCCGCCACGGCCCCCGCTGCGGCGCTGGAGATCTGCTGCGCCAGGGCGACCGGCGCCACCGAAGCCACCGCGGGCGGCGCCGTTGGCACTGCCGCCGCGGGGGTTGTCGCCGCGGGTTTGCGGCGGGCACGGGGGGCCTTGGGCGGAGCGGGAGGCAGCGCCTGCTCGAACTCATCCCCAAAGGCCAAGCCCAGTTGCGGCGAAACGGAGGCATCAGAATTCTTCAAAACCATAGCAAGCAACTGAATCAGGAAAAGCGGTAGAGCCTGAAAAAACTTCAAACATCGCCACGGCGCACCTGGGTGAACGGGGGCAGGCCTTGCAGCAGGCGCTGGCCGTAGGGGGTGGACAGCAGACGGCGGTCGTAACAGACGATGTGGGCCTGGTCGGTTTCGGTGCGGATGGCGCGGCCCGCCCACTGTGCCAGGCGCACCGAGGTGGCGGGCACGGTCAGCTCCATGAAGGGGTTGCGACCCTGGGCCTCCAGCCATTCGGCACGGGCCTGGCCCACCGGGTCGTCGGGCGAGGAAAACGGCAGTTTGGCAATGAACAGGTGGGCACACAGCGCTCCGGGCAGGTCCAGCCCTTCGCCAAACGACTGCATGCCGAAGATGATGGACCGCTCGCCCCGCCCCACCGCCTGGCGGTGGCGCTGCAGCAACACGGTGCGCGGCCATTCGCCCTGCACCAGCACATAGGGGCGCAGGCGGTCGGGCAACTGGTCGGTGGCCTGGCGCATCTGGTCGCGGGAGGTGAACAGCACCAGGGCCCCGCCGTCCACCTCGGCCAGGTCGGCCATGAGCAGGCGCAGCATGTCGGCGGTGAAGGCGGCGGCATCACGCGGGTCGGCCCGGGTGGCGGCCACTTCAAAACGGCCCTGGCGGGCAAAGTCGAAGGGGCTGGGCACCTCCAGCGCAGTGGCACCGGGGTCGTTGTTCAGGCCGCTTTCGGCCAGAAAGAAGTCGAACTTGCCACACGAGGTGAGCGTGGCCGAGGTCAGCACCGCCGCCCGCACGCGGGGCCACAGGTGCTGGCGCAACACGTTGCCCGGCAGCGTGGGGCTGGCGTGGGCACGCACGTTCAGCTGCTCGCCGCTGAACTGGAAGTCCAGCCACTTGGCCACCGGCGGTTGCTGCGGCTCCAGGCCCGAGAGAAACAGCCGGGCGCAGTCGGCCAGGCCCTCCAGCCGCGGGGCCAGCGTGCCCATCTGGGCGTACAGCTGCGACAGACGACGGGCGTCCTCGGGCTTGTCCTTGATTTCGGCCTTGAGCACCTTGGCCAGCCCGGCCAGGTGGGCCAACCAGGCATCGGCGGCATCCAGCACAGCCTGCCAGTGTTCGGCCAAGCCGTCAGGCAGCAGGCCCTTGGGCAGGCGCACCTGGACCGGCCCTTCACGCACAGGCGTGGGTGCACCGCCCCGCCGGGCGCGGAAGCCGCCCGTGCCGGGGGCGTCCTGGGGGCGGGCGCCCGAGGACGTGTCGGGGCGCAGGTGGTCCACCACCCAGCGGGCCAGCTCCTGCACGGCCAGGCGCAGCTGGGCGGCCAGCTTGGGCGAGTCCACCGCGTCGGACAGGTACAACGCCGCGCCCACCTGCAGGCCGCGCTGGGCCAACTGGTCCACCCAGCGCAGGCGGGTGAGGTCGGCGCTGCCGGTGAACTGGTCCAGCGCCACGGCGGGCAGGTGGTGGGCTTCGTCCAGCACCAGCAGGCTTTGGTCCAGCTCGGGCAACACCCGCGCGCCCAGGGAGGACAGCAGCAGGTCGTGGTTGACCACGATCACCTGAGCCCCCACCAGCTCCTTGCGCCGCTCGAAATAGGTGCAGCCGTTGAACAGCGGACAGTGTTTGCCGGTGCACGAGGCGGCTTCGGCGGCCACCGGCAGCCAGTCGGCAGCGTCGGGGGTGGTGGGCAGGCTGTCGCGGTCGCCGTCCCAGGAGCCGCTGGCCAGGGCCTGCGCCCAGGTCTGCCAGCGCACGGGGCGCTCGGCGGCCTGGACCTGGGCTTGGGTGGACGCCCGTTCAGTGGCCTGGGCGGCGGCGTCGGCAAACAGGTCGTCGTCGGCCTCGACCGGGTCGCCACCCAGCTGGCGCTCCAGCTTCAGGCGGCACACATAACGCCCCCGACCTTTGGCCAGGGCAAACTTGAAAGGTTGCGGCCACACCGAGGCCAGCGCGGGCAGGTCCTTGTTCACCAACTGCTCTTGCAGGGCCACGGTGGCGGTGGAGATCAGCACCCGGGTGTTGCGCGACAAGGCCAGGGCGATGGCCGGGGCGCTGTAGGCCAGCGACTTGCCCACGCCAGTGCCGGCCTGCACCACCGCCAAGCGGCGGCCTGGCACGTCGGGGGCGGGTTCGGCCTCGGCCCCCGGCACCGGCAAGGGGTCGCGGGGGCCGCCCAATTCGGCTTCGGCAAAGGTGCGGGCCACCTGCTCGGCCATCTGGCGCTGGCCGGGGCGGCTCACCAGGCCGGGCAGGCGCTGCAAGGCCGCGTCGAACGACGCCATGGCAACGCGCACGCGGGCATCGGCCTCGCTTTCGAGGGGGCCGGTCAGTGACAAGGGAGGGGCGCGCGAGGCGAACTCAGAACAGGAACCAGCAAAACGGTCAGGATCGGTCGGGGGCGGTGGATGGCGAGGGGAGCAGCAGGCTCAGGCTTTGGCGTCGAGCAGGCTGCCCATGACCTGGTCGGCGGTTTTGAGCACCTGCAGGTTGGCCATGAAATCGGTCTTGGCCTGCATCTGGGCCACCACTTCTTCTTCCAGGGCCACGCCTTCGGTGGCGGCGCGGCTGAAGTTGACCACCACGCCGCCCTGCGGCTGGGGTTGGGCCTGCACAGCCACGGGTTTGTAACCCGGGGTCTGGAGGTTGGCGACGTTGCTGGCCGAGGCGTTCAAGCGCGCCTGCGCGGCCTGCAAGCCAGACTGGGCGATGGACGACAGGGTTGGCATGGGGCGCTCCGTGAGAAAAAGCCGATTGACACAAGACAAACAACAAAAGCAGTGCCGATCATTGCCCGGGGGTAACAGACCCTCCTAGAATGGCTCATCGGCATTTGTTGTCCGTCAATCGCATTTTTTCACAGGATCCCGGCATGAGCACCCATTCCATTCAACAAGAAGTGGACGAACGGTCGAACCTGACCAGTTCCAACAAATTCGAGATGTTGTTGTTCCGGCTGGGGGTGGTGAAGCCGGGCGGTCAGTCAGAGCTGTATGGCATCAACGTGTTCAAGATCCGCGAAATCGTGGCCATGCCCGAAATCACCGAAATGGCCGGATCGTCCAAACACATGCTGGGCATGGTCAACCTGCGCGGCCAGATCATCCCCGTGATCGACCTGCCAGCGGTCATCGGTGTCACGCCGGAAACCGGGTTGAACATCATGCTGGTCACCGAATTCGCCCGCACCACCCAGGCGTTTGCCGTGGAAAGCGTGGAAGACATCGTGCGCATGGAATGGGGGCAGGTGCTGCCTGCCGAGCGCGGTGCCCAAGGCGGCAAGGTCACCAGCATTGCCCGCCTCGATGGCAACGTGACCGGCTCGCGGCTGGCCCAGGTGCTGGACGTGGAGTCCATCCTGGGCGAAATCATGCCCAGCGAAGAAGCCGAAGTGGACCCCGCCGATGTGGGGCCCGTGGTCAAGATCAAACCCGGCACCGTGGTGCTGGCCGCCGACGACTCCTTCGTGGCCCGCGCCATGATCGAATCGGGCCTGAAGGCCATGGGGGTGGCGTACGTCATGACCAAGTCGGGGCAGGAGGCCTGGGAGCGCCTGCAGCACATGGCGGCCGACGCCGAGTCCAACGGCCAAACCATCACCGACCGTGTGGCCATGGTGCTGACCGACCTGGAAATGCCCGAAATGGACGGTTTCACCCTCACCCGCAACATCAAGCAGGACCCGCGGTTCCGCAACCTGCCGGTGGTGATCCACTCCTCGCTGACCGGTGCCACCAACGAAGACCATGTGCGCAAGGTGGGGGCCGATGGCTACGTGGCCAAGTTCCACGCCGACGACCTGGCTTCCACGATCCGTGGCGTGCTGAACCGCTACAACATCCACTGACCCACTGACGCGGCGGCACCCCAGCCGCTGTGCCGGGGCGGGCATGCGCCCCGCCCCCCC
>DASUON010000386.1:0-2906 GCA_036276615.1 Burkholderiaceae bacterium | reverse complement strand
CGGGCAGGTGCGCACAATGTCGGCTCTTCCATTTCACGCGCTGCCGTACAACCGTCATGTGGTTTTCCGTTCCGTCTTTGGTGTCCTTGTCCGATGCGGGCACCTACGCCCGGGGTTTGCAGGTGTTTCTTGCGCAAATGGTGTTGGCGCTGGACGTGGAGCACCTGGATGGCGACCGTTGGGTGTTGAACGGCCTGGTGCAAGGCACCGAGCGAAAGCCCTACCGCACCGAGGTGGAGTTGTCCCTCATGCCCGATGGGGTCACCGTGGACCGTTGGCACAGCCACTGCTCCTGCCCCGTGGGTTTGCAGTGCAAGCATGCGGTGGCCTTGCTCATCAAGGCGGCCTACCAGAAGCAGGGGGCGGTGAGCGCTTCGGCCCGCGTGGCCTTGTCGCCGCAGGAACGCAAGCAGCAGCAGGCCGAGAAAGCCCAGGAAGAAGCCTTGGCGGCGCAGCAACGGCTGCGGCAGGCCCAGGTACACCAGGCGGAGCGTTGGTTGCAGGCCGGGCTGGTGGGTGGGGCGGTGTCTTTGGGTGCCAGGGTTCTGATGGCCGACCCAAGGCAGACCGAATCGCCGATGTATTTGCTGTACCAGGCCAAAAGCCACGAACGCTGGGCTCCGTTGCGGGTGTGTTTGGGCGTGTCCAGCCCCAAGGTGAAAGGCGGCTGGTCCAAGCCCCGGGCGGTGGCCGCCCACCACTTCAAAGATGTGCACATGCGCTACAACGGCAAGGCGCAACAGTTGGAGGCGGCGGACCACGAACTGATGGATTTGCTGGGGGCCTTGCCCACGGGGATGGATGCATACGGCTACCGCTCGGAAACCGACAAGCTGCTGAACGGCGTGGCCGCCTGGCTGGTGCTCACCCGTGCAGCGTCCACCGGGCGTTTGTTCTGGCGGGAGGACGGCGGGGGTTTGGGGCCTGCCTTGTCCCTGGGGCCTGAACTGCCGTTGCAATGGCAGTGGACGCAGCAGACCAGCCCCGCCATGGACGAACCGCTGTGGCAACTGCAACCCCAGCTGCCCGACGCGCACACCGTGCTGTGCACCAACCAGCCGCAGCTGCTGTATGTCAACCTGAGCACGGGCCGGGTGGGCCAGGTGGTGGCCGACGCCGCCGCCCTGCCGCTGTTGCAAGCGCCACCCTTGCCGCAATCCGTCATGCTGCGCCACCAGGGCGCGTTGGTGCAGCGCCTGGGTGCGGTGGCCCCCATGCCGCCGGTGCTGCCCGACTTCAAGCGGGTGGGTGGCACGCCGCTGTGGCGTTTGCATGTGTCTCGCGTGCCGGATGCGCAGCCCCATCCCGACGCGCCCGCGCCCGGTTGGATGACGGCCCAGCTGGACTTTGACTACCAAGGCCACCAAGGCTGGTGGCCCGCCGATGCCCTGCCTCAGGTGATGCTGAACCACGAAGGCGAACGCGTGTTGCTGGTGCGCGATGTGACCAGCGAAACCCACGCCGTGACCCAGTTGCGACAGTTGGGCCTGCTGGAGTGGGACGAAGGCGTTTTTGCCCTGGCACCCGAGGTGTCGCAAACCCAGTGGCTGATGTGGGCGGACACGCAGTTTCAGCCGCTGAAGGACGCGGGTTTTCAACTCACCCTGGACGCCGATCTGAACCACTGGGTGCGCCACGCGGGCGACATGGTGGTGGACTTCACCCCGCAAGGTGGGGATGACGACGAAGCCGCCGCCGTGTCCGACTGGTTCGACCTGTCGCTGGGGCTGGAGGTGGATGGGCAACGCATCAACGTGCTGCCGTGGTTGCCCCAACTCATTCAAAGCCTGCGCAGCGGGACCGCCCAGGACCCGAACGCGACCGACCTGCTGCCCCCCCACATCTACCTGCCTGCACCCGACGGCCAGGGCTTTGTGCGCGTGGCCACGGCACCGCTGCAACCCTGGTTGCTCGCCTTGTTGGAGTTGTTTGACGACCTCCGCGCCGACTTCCAAGCCGACAGCCTGCGCCTGTCGCGTTTTGACGCCTTGCGCACCAGCGTGGCCCTGGGCGAGGGCGCAACGTGGGACGGTGCGCAGCACCTGAAGCAACTGGCGCAGCTGCTGCAAGGGCGGGCCGAGTTGCCCGCCACTCCCAAACCCGCCGGGCTGGTGGCCGACATGCGGCCCTACCAGCAGCACGGGTTGGACTGGTTGCAGTTCTTGCGGGCCCACGGTCTGGCCGGCATCCTGGCCGACGACATGGGGCTGGGCAAGACCCTGCAAACCCTGGCCCACATCCAGGCTGAAAAAGAGGCCGGTCGGCTGGACCGCCCCGCGCTGGTGGTGGCCCCGGTCAGCCTCATGGGCAACTGGCAGCGCGAAGCCGCCCGCTTCTGCCCGGAGCTGCGCACCCTGGTGCTGCACGGCTCCGACCGGCACGACCGGGCCGACGACATGGCCCATGCCCACCTGGTGATTGCCCCGTATTCCCTGCTGCACCGCGACCGCGAGCGCTGGCTCCACCAGCCCTGGCACCTGGTGGTGCTGGACGAGGCGCAGAACATCAAGAACGCCAACACCCAGGCCGCCCAGGTGGTGACGGAGCTCAACACCCGCCACCGGCTGTGCCTGTCGGGCACCCCCATCGAAAACCACCTGGGCGAGGTGTGGAGCCTGTTCCACTTCCTCATGCCGGGCTTCCTGGGCAGCCAGGCCAAGTTTCAGCAGCGCTTTCGCACCCCCATCGAAAAACATGGCGACAGCGAGCGGCTGGCCCAGCTGCGGGCACGGCTCACGCCCTTCATCCTGCGGCGCACCAAACAGCTGGTGGCGCACGAGCTGCCGCCCAAGGTGGAGTCGGTCATGACGGTGGAGCTGGACGGCAAGCAGGCCGACCTGTACGAAACCATCCGCCTGAGCATGGAGAAAGCCGTGCGTGACGCCATTGCCGACAAGGGGCTGGCC
>DASUON010000385.1:0-6526 GCA_036276615.1 Burkholderiaceae bacterium | reverse complement strand
CGCGTCTATGCCAACGACGACCTGATCGGCGTGGAAGTGGGCGGGGCCGTGAAGAACGTGCTGTCGCTGGCCACCGGCCTGTGCGATGGCCTGCAACTGGGCCTGAACGCCCGCGCTGCCCTCATCACCCGGGGCCTGGCCGAAATGTCGCGCCTGGGCCTGGCCTTGGGCGCACGGGCCGACACCTTCATGGGCCTGTCGGGCCTGGGCGATCTGGTGCTGACCGCCACCGGCGACCTCAGCCGCAACCGTCGGGTGGGTTTGCTGTTGGCCCAGGGCCTGTCGCTGCAACAGGCGGTGGACTCGCTGGGCCATGTGGCCGAAGGGGTGTACAGCGCCCGCACGGTGCTGCAACGCGCCCAGGCGGTGGGGGTGGACATGCCCATCGTCCACGCGGTGGTGGACCTGCTCGATGGCCGCACCACCCCGGCCCAGGCCGTGACCGCCCTGATGGGGCGGGAAGCCAAGGCCGAGTCCTGACGGGCTCAGGGCGCGATGGCCTTTTTCAGCACCCGTGCCAGGGGCTGGGGCAGGTTTTGCAGCGATTGCAACAGGTGCGGCAGCACCCGCAACTTGAGCCCGGTGACCGAGGGCGGCACCACCGCTTCAATGAGGTGGGGCCCCGGCGTGCGCAGCGCGTGCTCCAGGGCGGCCACAAAACCGTCGGTGCTGTCCACCCGCCGGGCGGGCACGCCCATGCCTTCGGCCAGGCGCACAAAGTCCAGCGGCGGGGTGGACAGGTCCAGCTGGGCCTGGGATGCAGGCATTTTTTGGCCTCCAACGCTTTCATTCAAAGCGTGAGCAGCTCCTGATTGTGTAGCGCCCACGCGCTGCAACTCCAGGTTGAGGATGGCGTAGGACCGGTTGTTGAACACGATGTTGACCACGTCCAGCCGCTCACGGGCCATGGTCCACAAGGCTTGCAGGGTGTACATGGCCGAGCCGTCGCCGTTGAGCGAAATCACCTTGCGCCCCGGGCTGGCCATGGCCGCGCCCAGCGCACAGGGCAGGCCCTGCCCGATGGCCCCGCCGGTGAGGGTCAGCAGGTCGTGTCGCGGCGCGGTGGCGGTGTAGAGCGGCAGCATGAGGCCCGAGGTCTGGGCCTCGTCCACGACGATGGCGTTGTCGGGCAGCAGGTGGCCCACGGCCTTGCACACCTTGGCGGCGTTGAATTTGCCTTTGGGCCGCGCCGGGCGTTTGAGGGGTTGGAGCGCGGGCACCTGTGCCTGTGCGCCCACGGCCTGCACCAGGGTGTTGAGGCTGGCGGCCACGTCCTGCCCCGGTTGGGTGAGGGTGTGCAGGGTGCAGCCTTCGGGCACCAGCCAGCTTTTCTTTCCCGGGTAGGCGAAGAAGGAAACGGGGGGCTTGGCGTCCACCAGCACCAGATGGTCCAGCCCGGCCAATTGCACCGAGGCCAGCTCGGCCAGGTAGGCGATGCGTTCCACCGCGGGCAGCCCCGCGCCGCGCTGCAGGCGGGTGGGGAAGACCTCGGCGAACAGCTTGGCCCCGGTCTGGGTCGCGATGCGGGCCGCGGCGTTCAGCAGGGGTTCACGCAGGGCGTGTCCACCCAGCAGCAGGGCTTTGCGGCCTGGCCCCTGCAGGGCCTGGGCGATGGTGGCCAGTGTTGCCGCATCGGCGGCGGGCGGGGCGGGGCGGGGGCCACGGCGGGCGGGCACACCGCCTTCGCCCCAGGACACGTCGGCGGGCAGGATGAGGGTGGCCACCTGGCCCGAGCTGCCGGCCACGCCGGTGGCCCCGGTGGCGGCGTCCACGGCGTCCAGCGCGTCCTGGCTCAGGGCGGCGGTGCTGGCCGAGGTGCGCACAAAGCCGGGCGAGACGTTGCGGGCCACGGTCTCGATGTCGGATTGCAGTTGCGCGTCGTAGTGCGCGTGGTGGGTGGCGTGGTCGCCCACGATGTTGAGCACCGGCACCCGGCCCTTGCGGGCGTTGTGCAGGTTGGCCAGGCCGTTGCCCAGGCCGCAGCCCAGGTGCAGCAGGGTGGCGGCGGGTTTGTCGGCCATGCGGCCATAACCGTCGGCGGCCCCGGTGGCCACGCCTTCGAACAGGGTGAGCACGGCCCGCATCTGCGGTGTGCTGTCCAGCGCGGCCACAAAGTGCATTTCGGACGTGCCGGGGTTGCTGAAGCAGGTGTCGATGCCGGCATCGACCAGCGTTTTCATCAGGGCTTGTGCACCGTTCATGGGGGGCTCCGGGGTCGGATGGGGGTCAACCAATGTGGCGGGCGGCGGCTTGCGCCGTGAGGATGCAGCCGGGCAGGAAGGTGCCTTCCAGCGAGCGTTTGCCGCTGGCTCCGCCGCCGCCAAAGCCCGCCGCCTCACCCACGGCGTACAGGCCGGGCAGGGGCTGGCCGCTGGGTGACAAAACGCGGCTGTGCAGGTCGGTCTGCAGGCCGCCCAGGCTTTTGCGGGTGATCAGCCGCACCTGGATGGCGATGTAGGGCCCCGCCCCCGGCAGGCTCAAAGGGGCGGGGGCGCAGGTGCGCAGCCGGTCGGGGCCCCACTGGCGGGCGTGTTGGATGCGGCGCACCTGGTCGTCGTTGGTGAAGGTCAGCGCCGTGTCGGTGGGACTGGTGAACTGCCGGTCCCACGCGGCCACGGTGGCTTGCAGGGTGTGGGTGTGGACGTGGTGCTGGCCGGTGAGGGTGTTCATGCGCTGGGCCAGGTCGGGCAGGGTGTCGGCGGCAATGAACTGGGGGCATTCGTCCAGCATCTGCCGCACCAGGCGGTGGTTGCCCAGCAGGGTTTCCTTCAGGAAGGGCAGCCAGCGCCGGTCGCGGATGTGGGGGTTGTGCTCGGCCCCGGAGATGGCCAGTTCCTTGGCGGCGATGCGCCAGTTCAGCAGCTGCCAGGTGTAGCCCTGGGGCGCGGACGCCACGCGCTGGCACAGGTCGTGGGTGTCAAAACCGGTGACCAACGGGTCCGGTCCCAGGCGTCGGCCCGTGTGGTCCAGCCACAGGGCCGATTTGCAGGGGATGAGCGACAGGCCATGCCCCTCGAAGTGCGGCTGCGGGTGCGGCACCCCGGCGGCGTAGTTCCACATCTCTCCCGCGTGGGTGATGTGGCCGCCCTGCTGTTGCACCAGGGTGTGGACGACCCCGTCGGCAAAGGGGTGGGCGCCGTTGAGCATCCCGCCCGGTTGGGGGCGGTCGGCGGGCCAGTGGCGGCGCACCTGCTCCAGGCAGCCGTTCAGCCCCCCGGTGGCCACCACCACCTGTTCGGCTTCGAACACTCTTTCGGCACCGGTGGTCTCGTCGATGGCCCGCGCACCGTTCACGCGGCCCTGGTGGGTGGTGAGGTCCGTGACCCGGTGCTGGTGCAGCAGCCGCAGGCCGGGCGTGGCGGCCTGGCGCACGGCGGCGATCACGGTCTCGGTCAGGTGGCGGGAGGTTCCCCACACGATGTGGTAACGCGGCACGCGGTTGCCGTTGCCGTGCAGGCCGCGCTCCACCCAGTTGACGGCGGGCATGAAGCGCAGGCCCAGGGCGCGCAGGTAGTCGTACACGTCGGGGGCACTGCGTTCCACGTAGCGTGCGGCCCAGCGGCGGGGCCAGACGTCGCTTGGGTCCAGTTCGCCAAAGCTCAGCCAGTCTTCCAGGGCCAGTTCGGGCGAGTCGGGAATGCGCTTGTGCCGCTGCAACGGCGTGTCCACCAGGCACATGCCACCAAAGGCCCAGCGGGCCAGGCCGCCCAGGCGCTCGGGGGTGTCTCGGTCCAGCAGGGTGACGCTGCGCCCGGCGCGCAGGCATTCCAGCGTGGTGACCAGGCCCGCCAGCCCGCCACCGATCACCAGCACGTCACTCCGTGTGGCCATGTTGTCTCCTTGGTTGGTGTGGGGGCCACGATACCGGGCTACCATGGCTTCTTCATTGTCTTTGCAGACCTTTCCATTGTCTTTGCAGACCCCATTTTTCGCGCCGATTGACGATGACGCCGCCCTGGGCTGGGTCCAAGGCCCCACGGCCTCGCGCAGCTGGGCCCACACCATCCTGGCCACGGCGGCGCAGGCTGGCCTGGGTGCGGCGGCGTTGCTGCGCCACGCGGGCCTGCCGCCCGGTCTGGCCGAGGCCGAGCGCTGGCCCATCGACGACATCACCCGGCTGTGGCGGGCGGCGGCAGCCCTGACCGGGGACCGGGCCTTCGGGCTGCGGGTGGGGGCGCAGGTGGGACCGGCCAGCTTCAACGTGGTGGGCTACCTGGTGCAATCGGCCGCCACCTTGCGGGAGGCCTTGGGCTTGGTGCAGCGCTTCCAGCGCCTCATCAGCGACGGGGGGCGTTTTCAGATGCTGTCGGTGGGTGAGCATGTCTGGCTGATTTACCACCCCATGCAGGGCGACCTGGCCTTCAGCCCGCACCAGATCGAGGCCGTGCTGGCCGCGGTGGTGTCGTTTGGGCGCTGGGTCACTGGCGGGCGGTTCGAGGCGCTGCAAGTCCAGTTTGCCCACGGGGCGCTGGCACCGATGGAGGCCTACCAGGCGGCCCTGGGGTGCACGCCCCGCTTTGGCGAGGCCTTCAACGGCATGTTGCTGCCGCACCGCATGCTGGACGCGCCCTTGCCCCAGGCCGACGCCCAGTTGGCCCGCGTGCACACCGACCATGCACAGGCCCGTTTGCAGGCGCTGGAGGCCGCCAGCGCAGCAGGGGCGGGGGTGTCCCACCCGGAGCAGGTGCTGTCCGCCCTTCGCCGCTGGTTGCTGTCCCGCCTGCCCCTGGGGTTGCCCGGGCGGGCCGAGGCCGCTGCGGCCCTGGGGCTGAGCGATCGGCGGTTGCGGCGGCTGTTGCAGCGCCAGGGGGTGCACTTCAGCGCCCTGCTGGACGAGGTGCGCTGTCAGATGTGTTGCGACGCCTTGCGCCAAGGCACCGCGCTGGCCGCGGTGGCCCCGCGGCTGGGTTTTGGCGACGCAGCCGCCTTGCACCGGGCCTTTGTCCGCTGGACGGGGCAGACCCCAGGGCGCTGGCGCGAAACCCAGCGCCAGGCCGATGCCCGGGGGTCAGAACTCCAGGTTGTCGATGAGGCGGGTGGCCCCCAGGCGTGAAGCCCCCAGCACCACCATTTCGTCGTGGGCAGACGGGGCCTGCAAGTCGCGGCGGCGGCGCACGGTGAGGTAGTCGGTGCGCCAGCCCCGGCCGTTGAGGGCGTGCATGGCGTCGTGCTCCAGGTGTTCCAGCGCCGCGGCAAAGCCCGCCTCGGGCAGGGCGCGGGCGGCTTCGGCCAGACGGCGCAGGGCCTGCGACAGTTGCACGGCTTCGGCCCGTTCGGCGGCGCTGAGGTAGCCGTTGCGGGAGCTGAGGGCCAGCCCGTCGTCGGCCCGGCAGGTTTCACCGGCCACGATGGTGATGGGCAACGCAAACTGCTCCACCATGCGGCGGATGACCATCAGCTGCTGGTAGTCCTTCTTGCCGAACAGGGCGTGGCGCGGGCCCTTGGCCTCGGCAAACACGCACTGGAACAGCTTCATCACCACCGTGCACACGCCGGTGAAAAAGCCGGGGCGGAAGTGCCCTTCCAGGATGTTGGACAGCGACTGGTCCGGCTGCACCGTGAAGGTCTGGGCCATGGGGTACAGGTCGCGCTCGTTGGGAGCGAACACCACGTTGCAGCCCACGGCGGCGAGCTTGTCGCAGTCGGCCTGCAGCGTGCGGGGGTAGCTGTCGAAGTCTTCGTTGGGGCCAAACTGCAAGCGGTTGACGAAGATGCTGGCCACGGTCACGTCGCCCAGCGGGACGGCTTGGCGCACCAGGTCCAGGTGGCCGTCGTGCAGGTTGCCCATGGTGGGCACAAAGGCCGGGCGTTGGTAGGGGGCCAGTGCGGCGCGCAGTTCGGCGGGGGTGTGAACGATTTGCATGAGGGGTCAGTCTCTCCACGCGTGCAGGGTGTCGTCGGGGAAGCTGCCGTCTTTCACGGCCTTGACGTAGGCGGCCATGGCGTCGCGCACGCTGTTGCACTCGGCCATGAAGTTGCGCACGAATTTTGGGTTCTTGCCCAGGTTGATGCCCAGCATGTCGTGCATCACCAGCACCTGGCCCGCGGTGCCCTTGCCCGCACCAATGCCAATGGTGTGGCAGGTGGGCAGTTGCGTGGTCAGACGGGCCGACAGGCCCACGGGCACCATTTCCAGCACCAGCATGCTGGCACCGGCGTCTTGCAGCGCCAGGGCGTGGTGCACCAGGGTGTCGGCCTGCTCGCCACGGCCTTGCACCCGGTAGCCCCCCAGGGCATGCACGGTTTGGGGCGTCAGGCCCAGGTGGGCGCAGACCGGAATGCCCCGCTCCACCAGGAAGCGCACGGTTTCGGTGGTCCAGCCACCGCCTTCCAACTTGACCATGTGGGCGCCCTCCTGCATCAGTGCGGTGGCGCTGCGCAGGGCTTGTTCCTTGCTTTCGTGGTAGCTGCCGAAGGGCAGGTCGGCAATCACCCAGGCCGTGCCCTGCACCCGACGCAGCCCGCGCACCACGCTGCGGGTGTGGTAACGCATGGTCTCCAGCGTCACTTCCACCGTGCTCGACAG
>DASUON010000384.1:0-2725 GCA_036276615.1 Burkholderiaceae bacterium | reverse complement strand
CAGCGGGAGGGTGTTGACGTCGCCAATGGCCTGCGAGGTGCGGGCAATCTCGTCCCAGCTGAGGGTGAAGCCGAACATGCCCACCCCCACCACCGAGGGCGCAATGAGCGGCAGCACCACATGCCGGAAGGTCTGCCAGGGCGTGGCCCCCAGGTCGCGGGCGGCCTCTTCGTAAGCCGGGTTGAAGCGGTTGAACACCGCAAACATGATGAGCAGGCCAAAGGGCAGGGTCCAGGTGAGGTGGGCCCCCAGCGCCGAGCTGAACAGGCCCATGGAGGTGCCGAAGTTCTCCAGCAGGTTGGTGGCCTCCAGGCTTTCCAGCAGGTGACGCCAGCCGCCGTCGATCAGGCGGAACATCAGCCCGATGCCCAGCGACACGATGATGGACGGCATGATGAGGCTGGCCACGGTCACGTAGAACAGCGCATCGGCCCCCTTCAGGCGCTTGCGAAACGCCAGCCCCGCCAGCAGCGAAAACAGCACGGTCAGCGCCATGACCACCGCGCCCAGGCCCAGTGAACGGCGGAAGGCCGCCTCGATGTCCACCACCCCCAGGCCCTGGGCCAGCTGGTGGTACCAGTGCAGCGACAGGCCCTGCATGGGAAAGGTCAAGCCACCCTCCGGCCCCTGGAAGCTGAGCACGAAGATGGTGAGCATGGGCCCGTAGAGGAACAGCACGAACAACCCGAACACGGCGGCCAGGGGCCAGAAACCGGGGGCGCGGCGTTCGCGGAAGGGGTTGGCAGCCATGTTCAGAGTTCCTTGCGAATGTCCACCAGGCGGGTGAGCGACCAGATGATCATGAGCACGGTGATGAGCAGCATCACCGCGTTGGCCGCGGCCAGCGGGAACTGCAGGTACGAGGTCTGCACCTGGATCATCTTGCCCACCGAGGCGATCTGCTGCCCGCCCATCACGCCCACGGTGACGAAGTCGCCCATGACGATGGTGATGACAAAGATGGAACCGATGAGGATGCCGGTCTTGCACAGCGGCACGATCACGCTCCACAGCGTCTGCCAGGTGCTGGCCCCGGCGTCCTGCGCGGCCTCCAGCAGCGAGCGGTCGATGCGCACCATGCTGTTGAAGATGGGCACGATCATGAACATGGTGTACAGGTGCACAAAGGCCAGCACCACCGAGAACGGCGAGAACAGCAGCCATTCCACGGGCTGGTGGGTCAGGCCCAGGCCCATCAGCCCCTGGTTGACCAGGCCGTTGCGGCCCAGCAGCGGCACCCAGGAAATCATGCGGATGACGTTGCTGGTCCAGAACGGCACCGTGCACAGCACGAACAGCAGCGTCTGCATGCCCGCCGAGCGCACGTGAAAGGCCAGGAAATACGCCACCGTGAAGCCCAGCACCAGGGTCACGGCCCAGGTGAGCAGGGTGAACTTCAGGGTGGACAGGTAGGTGGAGAGGCTCACGCACAGGTCACCGTGGTCGGTGAGCTGGCTGCAGCCCTCAAATATGGCGAGGTAGTTGCGCCAGGTGAAGTCGGGCAGCAACTCGTACTCGTTGAAGTTCCAGAAACTCACCATGAGCACCAGCCCCAGCGGGACCAGGAAGAACACCGCAAACACCGCCGCCAGCGGCAGGGCCTGCCACCAGGGGTGGACGGACGACACCACGTGGGCGGGGCCGTGGCGGGGGGCTTGGGAGGTGCTCATGGACGGCTCTCAACAGTGGGCGTCGCGCTCGATCAGGCGGCCACGAACTCGTTCCACTTGCGCACCATGTACTCGTTCTCGTCCATGATGGCGTTCCAGCAGGCGATGCCGCCCATGCGGGCTTCGTAGCTGCCGCCGTCGCGCTTGGCGCCCTTCTTGGCCAGCACGTCGCCGTTGGGGCTCTTGATGTCCTGGGTGGCTTCCTTGCCTTCCATCCAGTAGGCCCATTCGTAGGCTTCCATTTTGGCCTTGGCGGTGTCCAGCACGGCGCTGTAGTAGCCCTGGCGGTTCAGGTAGGCACCGGCCCAGCCGTCCAGGAACCAGTTGATGAACTCGTAGGCCGCGTCCTGCTTCTTGCCCGACAGGGTCTTGGGCACACCAAAACCGGCGGCCCAGGCGCGGTAGCCTTCTTTCAGCGGCTGGAACACGCAGTCAATGCCCTTGGTGCGCACGGCGGTGACGGCGGGGCTCCACATGGACTGGATGACCACCTCGCCCGAGGCCATCAGGTTGACCGACTCGTTGAAGTCTTTCCACAGGGCGCGGAACTGGCCGGCCTTCTTGGCTTCGATCAGGGTCTTGATGGTCAGGTCGATTTCGGCCTTGGTCATGTTGCCCTTGTCGGCGTACTTGTGGATGCCCATGGCCTCCACCACCATGGCCGCGTCCATGATGCCGATGGACGGGATGTTGAGGATGGCGGCCTTGCCCTTGAACTCGGGGTTGAGCAGTTCCTTCCAGCTCTCGATGGGGCGCTTGATCAGGTCGGGGCGGATGCCCAGCGTGTCGGCGTTGTACACGGTGGGGATCAGCGTCATGAACTGGGTGGGCGCGGCGCTGAAGGTCTTGCTGTCGGGCTTGTCGAGGTACATCACCTTCTTGGGGGCGGTGCCCTGGTCGCCCACGGCCTTGCCGGCCACTTCACCCTTGGTGAAGACGGGGGTGATGTTGTTGAATTCCTTGATCTTCTTGGCGTCGAGCGCCAGGATGTTCTTGGACGGGATCAACTTCTTGAGGCTGAAATACTCGGTGTCCAGCACGTCGAAGGAGTTGGG
>DASUON010000383.1:0-5931 GCA_036276615.1 Burkholderiaceae bacterium | reverse complement strand
GGTCCGTGCCATGCGGGACGTCCGACGAACCCTGCTCGGCACTGGACCCGATTTCCACGGCCAAGGTCGAGGAGGCCTTCATGATGTTGGGCAGCGTCACATACCGCGGCTCGTTCAGGCGCAGGTCGGTGGTGACGATGGCGGGCAGGCTCAAAGACAGGGTTTCCAGGCCGCCGTCGACTTCGCGGGTGACTTGGGCTTTGCCATCAGCCACATCCACCTTGCTGGCGAAGGTGGCTTGGGGCAGGTCGGCCAGGGCGGCGAGCATCTGGCCGGTCTGGTTGGCGTCGTCGTCGATGGCTTGTTTGCCCAGGATGACGAGGCCGGGTTGTTCTTTGTCGACCAGGGCCTTGAGCAGTTTGGCCACGGCCAGCGGTTGCAATTCGGCATCGGTCTCGACCAGGATGGCGCGGTCGGCTCCGATGGCCATGGCGGTGCGCAGGGTTTCCTGGCATTGGGCCACGCCGCAGCTGACGGCGATGACTTCCGTGGCCACGCCCTTTTCCTTCAGACGCACGGCCTCTTCCACCGCAATCTCGTCGAACGGGTTCATGCTCATCTTCACGTTGGCGATGTCCACACCCGTGTTGTCCGACTTGACCCGGACTTTCACGTTGTAGTCCACCACTCGTTTCACCGCGACCAGTACTTTCATGCTCTTTGGCTCCTGATTTGATTGTGGAGGGTTGGCTTTACGTTGACGTAAACGTCAATTCTATGAACTCACCCCCAGGGCGGCAAGCCACAAAATCGAACGGTCGTGCTTTTTTTGCAAATTATAACGACAAGGACCGATTCATGTGTCAACACCCGCCACCGCTTTGGCGGACGCGGGCACGACCGGGGCCACAGGCCCCGTTTCGGCAGGCGGCACATGGCGCACCACCCGCTGCGGGAACGGGATTTCAATGCCATGGCTGCGCAGCGCCGCCAAAATGGCCATGTTGACATCGGACTTGACGCCCAACTGACCGTTCTCCGGGTCACCGATCCAGTACCCCACGGTGAACTCCAGCCCATCGGCGCCGAACGCCGACAAGGCCACCGACGGCGCGGGCTCCACCAACACCCGCTTTTGGGCCTGCGTGGCCACCAGCAGCAGCTGGCGCACCTGTTCCACATCGCTGTCGTACCCCACCGACACCACCGTGGACTGCCAGACCTTGGGGTCGGCCAGCGACAGGTTCTCCACCCGGGTGGTGATGAGCGTTTCGTTGGGCACGATGGATTCGCGCCCGGTGAGCGAGCGGATGACGGTGTAACGCGCGGTGATGTCGCTCACCCGCCCTTCGAAGTTGTCCACCCGCACCATGTCGCCAATGCGCACGCTGCGTTCGGCCAGGATGACAAAGCCGCTGACGTAGTTGGCCGCCAGCTTTTGCAGGCCCAGGCCAATGCCCACGCCAATCGCCCCGCCCAGCACCGACAGCGCGGTGAGGTCGATGCCCACCGCCGACAAGGCCATCATCACCCCCACGGTCATCAGCAAGGTGCGGGTGGCGTTGGACACCGCCTTGCGCAGCGACAACTCGCCGCCAGAGGCCGAACGCAGCAGCCGCGACTCGATGGCCGCCGAAATCCACAGCGTGACGATGAGCACCGCCCCCGCAGTCAGCGCCCCTTCCACCACGTTGCGCAAGGTGAGGCGACTGGCCCCCAGCTTCCAGCTGACCTGGTCCATCTCCTCCAGCAGCACCGGCAGCAGGCCGCTGACCCACAAGACCGTGGCCCCCCAGGCCAGCCAGGAAATGGTGCGCTCCAGGGGCCGCACCCAGCGCGCCTCGGAAAACGCCAGGTGCAACACCTTCACACCCACACGAATGACCACCAGCGACAAGGCCGCTGGAATGGCGATCTTGAAGATGGCCAGTGGCACCGCCTTGGCCAGCAGCGCCCGCGCCACATAGGCCAGCACCAGCAGCAGCAAAGGGAACAGCACCCCGTCCACCACCTTGCGGCCAAACCACACCGAGTTCTGCTGGGGTGGTGCGGCCAGGGTGCTGCGCAAGCCCACCACCACCAACCAGGCCAATCCCACACACGCGGCCAGTGCCGCCAATTCCCACCACGCACCCTTTTGGGTGAACGTCTCAATCCAGCTCGTCCAATCGTTCATCGTTGCCTGTCAAACATCCAATCGGTCAGTGAGGGGCCCACGCGGGTGGGCGCTTTTCGGTGAAGGCTTTCACGCCTTCCTGGGTGCAGGGCAGCATCATGTTGCACGCCATGGTCTGCCCGGCCAGCTGGTAGGCGGCGGCCAGCCCGGTTTCGCGCTGTTGGTAGAACAACTGCTTGCCCATGGCCAGGGCCTCGGCGGGTTTGGACAGGATGGCCCGCACCAAGTTCTCCACCTCGTCGTCCAGGCGCTCGGCGGGCACCACGCGGTTCACCAACCCGTGGGCCAGCGCCTGCTGGGCGGTGATGAACTCGCCCGTGAGCAGCATTTCCATGGCCACCTTTTGCGGCACGTTGCGCGACAGCGGCACGCTGGGCGTGGAACAGAACAGCCCCACGCCGATGCCGTTGACCCCGAACTTGGCCGTGTCCACCGCCACCGCCAAGTCGCACTGGGCCACCAGCTGGCAACCCGCGGCGGTGGCCAGCCCCTGCACCCGCGCCACCACCGGCACGCCCAGGTTCTGGATGGCCAGCATCACCTTGGTGCATTGCGCAAACAGGGCGCGGTGCGCCGCTTCGTCGGGGTAGGCCGACATTTCCTTGAGGTTGTGCCCGGCGCAAAACGCCTTGCCCTGCGCCGCCAGCACCACCACCCGCGCCAGCGGGTCCGCCGCCACGGCCGCCAGCGCCGTTTGCAAGGCGGCCAGCATGGCCTCGCTCAGCACATTGAACGCGCCGGGCCGGTTGAGGGTGAGCACATGCACACCCCGATCGTCACGGGTGTGCAGCAATTCGGTGTCGGTGGTCATGGGGAAAGTTCTTTTGGGTTAAGGTTCCGGGCATGACTGCCCGACCCGCCACCGCCAACACCCAAGACCCCTACCGGCCCGCTGTCCAGCGGCTGCTGAACCAGCTTAACACGGTGATCGTGGGCAAGTCGCGCCAGGTTCATGACGCCGTGGCCTGCCTGCTGGCCGGGGGCCACCTGCTGCTGGAAGACGTGCCGGGCGTGGGCAAGACCACGCTGGCGCACGCGCTGGCCAAATCGTTCGGGCTGGCGTTTTCGCGGGTGCAGTTCACCTCGGACCTCATGCCCTCCGACCTGATCGGCGTGTCGGTGTACGAGCGTGCTTCTGAACGTTTTGTGTTCCACCCCGGCCCGGTGTTTGCCCAGGTGCTGCTGGCCGACGAAATCAACCGCGCCAGCCCGCGCACCCAAAGCGCCCTGCTGGAGGCCATGGAAGAACGCCAGGTGTCGGCCGAAGGAGAAACCCGCCCCCTGCCCGACCCGTTTTTTGTGATCGCCACCCA
The DNA here is from genome assembly GCA_036276615.1 of Burkholderiaceae bacterium. GTDB lineage: Bacteria > Pseudomonadota > Gammaproteobacteria > Burkholderiales > Burkholderiaceae_C > UBA2334. The sequence continues at coordinate 2,502 of DASUON010000383.1, read as the reverse complement.
GAACCCGCAAGACCAGCTGGGCACCTATGCGCTGCCCGAGTCGCAGCTGGACCGCTTCCACATGCGGCTGTCGCTGGGCTACCCCGACCGCGCCGCCGAACGCAGCCTGATGGTGGGTGAAGACCGCCGCCAACTGTTGGCCCAGCTCCCCGCCGTCATCGGCCCCACCGAGTTGGCAGGACTGCAACGCGAGGTGCTGAAGTTGCACCTGGCCGACCCGGTGATCGACTACATCCAGGACCTGGTGGCCGCCACCCGCAGCGGTCGCTGGTTTGAACAGGGCCTGAGCCCCCGTGCCGCCTTGGCCGTGGTGCGGGCCGCCCAGGCCGAGGCCTACCTGAACGGGCGCGACTACGTGGCCCCGGACGACGTGGCCGCCGTGCTGCCCCAGACCGTGGCCCACCGCATGGTGCCCCTGGGCAGCGCCGGGCGTGGCGCGCGTGAACAGGTGCAGGCGCTGGTGGCCGCCACCCCCCTGCCCTGATGACCTGCAGGCACACCGGCATGCGCTGGCGGCAACGCTTTGACCACTGGCTGGCCGAGCGACGGCCCCGCACCGACCAGCTCACGCTGACCCAACGCAACGTCTACATCCTGCCCACCCGTGCCGGTTGGATGACCGGCATCACCCTGCTGGCCATGCTGGTGGGCAGCATCAACTACCAGCTCAACCTGGGCTACCTGCTCACCTTCTTGCTGGCCGGGGCCGCCGCGGTGGGCCTGCACGTGTGCCACGCCAACCTGCGCGGCCTGCAGTTGCGCATGGCCACCCCGGCCGCCTGCTTCCTGGGCCACCCGGTGCGCATGGACGTGAGCCTGCAACACACCAGCCCACGAGACCGCCCCGGCATTGCCCTGCGCGTGGTGGACCACACCGAAGACGCCTGGGTGGACGTGCCCGCCCAAGGCAGCACCACCGCGCAGCTGAGCTGGATGCCACCGCGCCGGGGCCGCTTGCCCTTGCCCACGGTGCACGCCGAAACCCGCTTCCCCCTGGGCATGTTCCGCGCCTGGACCGTCTGGCGCCCCGCCGCCCAAGCGTGGGTGTACCCCCAACCCGAAGCCAACCCACCCGCCCTGCCCCCCGGCCAACCCCATGCGGGTTCACACGACCTGGCCCACAGCGCCCCCAGCGGCGAACACGACGGCGTGCGCGCCTACCGCCGCGGCGACCCGCTCAAAACCATCGTGTGGAAACGCGTGGCCCAAGCCATGGCCCGCGGGTCTGCCGACCTGGTCAGCCGCGAACAGGTGCAAGCCCCCCAGCAAAGTGACCTGTGGCTGGACTGGCAACACACCGGCCTGACCCAGCCCGAAGCCCGGCTGTCCCGACTCACCGCCTGGGTGCTGATGGCCGACCGCCTGGGCCTGATTTACGGCCTGCGCCTGCCCGGCACCGAACGCCAACCCGACTGGGGCCCCACCCATCGGCAAGCCTGCCTGGAGGCCCTGGCCCTGTGCTGACCGCCCGACCCACCCCCTTGTGGCGTAACGCCTGGGCCGACCGCGCCCTGCCCCGCGACGCCCGCGACACCCTGTTCCTGCTGGCCAACATCGCCGGGGTGGTGGCCTTGCTCTCGCCCCATTTGCCCTGGTGGTGCTCGCTCATGACCCTGGGCGTGCTGCTCTGGCGTGGCCTGCGGGCCTGGCGCGGCCAGCCGCTGCCAGGCCAGTGGTGGCGGCTGGGCCTGCTGGGGGTGGCCACCGCCGCCACCCTGGCCACCCACCGCACCCTGCTGGGGCAGGAGGCCGGGGTCACCCTGATCGTGGTGCTGCTGGCCCTCAAGACCCTGGAGCTGCGCGCCCGGCGCGACGCCTTTGTGGTGTTCTTCCTGGGTCTGTTCACGCTGCTCACACACTTCTTCTATTCGCAAAGCCTGCTCACCGCCCTGGGCGTGCTGCTGGCCACCTGGGGGCTGCTGACCAGCGTGGTGCTGGCCCACATGCCCAGCGGCCACCCGCCCCTGTGGAACGCCGCCCGCACCGCAGGCCGCATGGCCGTGCTGGGCGCGCCCATCATGGCGGCGCTGTTTGTGCTGTTCCCACGGCTGTCGCCGCTGTGGGGCGTGCCCGGCGACGGCAAGACCGGGCGCACCGGCCTGTCCAGCAGCATGCAGGTGGGCCACATGGCCGACCTGGCGCAAGACACCTCGGTGGCCCTGCGCGTGCGCTTTGAGTCCACCCCACCCCCCAGCTACCTGCTGTATTTCCGCGGACCGGTGCTGAGCCATTTCGACGGACGGGAATGGCAGGTCAGCCCCTTGCGGGCACCGCAAAGCGGGCGCTTCAGCAACGTGCCGGAGCCGCAGAGCGAGCCGCTGCGCTACGAGGTGACCCTGGAGCCCAACAAACTGCCCTGGGTGCTGGTGCTGGAAGCCACCCCCACCGCCCCCGAGCTGCCCGGTTACACCCTGGTGCGCACCCGCGACCTCCAATGGCTGGCCGACCGCCCCCTGACCGACCTGGTGCGCTACCGCGCCACCAGCCACCTGGACTACCGCC
>DASUON010000382.1:0-2916 GCA_036276615.1 Burkholderiaceae bacterium | reverse complement strand
GCCCATGTACTGCAGGTTGGCCACCAGCAGGGTGGCCCCGCTGGCGTAGGCGCGGGTCATGCACAGCTGGCCCAGCACCGCCAACAGCCCGATGGGCACCAGCCACAGCGCATGGCTGCCGTCCCAGGCATGGGGGCCGTCCACGGCCATGCCCACCGCGCCTGCCAGCGTGGCCCCGGCGGAGAAGAAGAACACCGTGCGGCTTTCCGGTTCACCCGCCTTGGACAGGGCCGACACCTGCAGGTACGCCAGCGCCGAGAACACCCCGGACACCAGACCCAGCAGGCCGCCGAACAGCTGGCCATCGGCCATGGTGGGGCGCAGCATCAGGGCCACGCCACCAAAACCGGCCAGCACGGTGAGGATCAGCGGCCCTTGTTCGCGCAGCACTTCGCCTTGCTTTTGCATGAGCAAGGCCCCGCCCACCAGGAAGGCGGCAATCCACACACTGCTCATGTAGTTGAGCGTCATGGCCGTGGCCAGCGGCAGCATGGCAATGGACACAAACCAGGTGGTCAGCGCCGTGGTGCCCACCACGCTGCGCCAGAAATGCATCATGGGCACGGGGGTGGCGATGCTCACACCCCGCCAGCGCATCACCACGGCCATGAAGGCCAGGCCGATCAGCCCCCGGTAGAACACGATTTCAAAGCTGCTGAACCACGCCGAGGCGAACTTGATGCACACCCCCATGGTGGCAAACAGCAGGGCGGCCAGCAACATCCAGAGGGCTTGCATGTGGAGTGAGAGCTTTTTTGTGCTCTAGCGCTTTTTTTGATTGAACACTTTGCTATCAAAATGAAAGACCCGCCAGCGCTGGTGGGAGAGCGGTTGGCGGGTCTTCGGTGGGGTCAAGCCGCAGGGGCTTGCCACCGGGTCACAAGCCCATGCGGGCGCGGTACCACTCGTGGAAGTGCTGCATGCCGTCTTCGGTGGGGCTTTGGTAGGGACCCACCTCGTTTTCACCGCGCATCAGCAGGGCCTTGCGGCCCGCGTCCATGCGCTCGGCAATTTCGTCGTCCTCGATGCAGGTTTCCATGTAGGCCGCACGCTGGGCCTCGATGAACTCCGGCTCGAAGGCCACGATGTCTTCGGGGTAGTAGAACTCCACCAGGTTCAGCGTCTTGTCGATGCTGATGGGGTGCATGGTCGAAACCGTCAGCACGTGCGGGTACCACTCCACCATGATGTGGGGGTAGTAGGTCAGCCACACGGCCCCACGCTCGGGCAGTTCGCCGTTGCGGTACTTCATCAGCACCTCTTGCCAGCGCTGGTACACGGGGCTGCCGAAGGTGCCTTCCAGGGTTTTCTGCACGCCGACGGTCTGCACCGAGTACTCGGGCTTGAATTCCCACTTCAGGTCGTCGCAGGTCACGAAGTTGCCCAGCCCGGGGTGGAAGGGCACCACGTGGTAGTCCTCCAGGTAGACCTCGATGAAGGTTTTCCAGTTGTAGTTGCAGACGTGCTGCTCCACATGGCCCAGCACCATGCCTTCAAAGCTCAGGGTGTGGGCGGGGCCCATGTCGGCCAGGTCGGCCTGGATGTCGCGACCGTTGTCCTCGAACAGCATGCCGTTCCACTCGCGCAGCGGGTAGCGGGTGAGGTTGAGGCAGGGGTCTTGGGCAAAGTGGGGTGCACCCACCAGCTCGCCCACCTTGCTCAGGCCCGAGCCGCCGCTGTAGGTCCAGCGGTGCAGCGGGCAGATGATGTTGCCGCCCGCGTGGCCTTTGGCGTTGTCGCCCAGGTTGCCCCGGCCCTTGAGCATGACGGCCTGGCGGTGGCGGCAGATGTTGGAGACCAGTTCCACCCCGTTGGCGGTGCGGATCAGGGCACGGCCCTCGTTTTCCTGCGGAAGTGCGTAGTAGTCGCCCAGGTTGGGAACGGCGTTGGTGTGCCCCACGTAGCGGGGCCCGCGCTGAAAGATGGTCTCCAGTTCGCGCTGGAACAGCGCCTCGTCGAAATAGCTGGAAACGGGAAGTTGGCTTGCGGCCTGCTGAAGCTGAAGACTCAAATCAGACATGAAGGTCCTGACCTAAAGACTCCCCCTATGAAGGGGCAGGGTAAGCGCTGTTACGAAAATCGAATGAGCGCGGGAGGGTGGAAGAGAAGCGTTCCTTGGAGCAACCCCGACAGGTTGAAAAAGGGGCGCTTAGTGTACCCCGGCCCCATTGACCCTGCGTCCAGCCGGGGGCTGTCGGCCCGGCGGCAGGGCCGACGGTTGGGGCGGCCTAAAATCTCGCTCTTTGTCCGCCACAGGCCCATTGCGTCACCATGACCCGATCACGATCCATCCCTGCCGAACCGACGGACCCGGGGCTTCCCCGCACGTACGAGGAGGCCGTGGCTGAGTTGGAGCAGCTGGTGGGCCAGATCGACAGCGGCCAGCTGCCATTGGATCAGTTGCTGACGCGTTACCAGCGCGGGGCGCAGTTGCTGGCCTTCTGTCGCGAGCGGCTGCAGGCCGTTGAAAGCCAGATCAAGGTGGTGGACAACGGCGAATCCCGCCCCTGGGAGGCGGCCTCATGAGCGGCTGGATGACCGAATGCCTGACCGAGGTGGAGCAAGCCCTGTCAAGCTGGGTGTTGGCCGACAGCCCGGCCCAGTTGGGCGTGGCCATGCGGTATGCCGTGCTGGATGGCGGCAAGCGCTTGCGCCCGCTGCTGGTCATGGCTGCTGCCCGTGCGGGCGGCAACGCCCACCCCACGGCCACCCTGCGTGCGGCCTGCGCGGTGGAACTGATTCACGCCTATTCCTTGGTGCACGACGACCTGCCGAGCATGGACAACGACGTGTTGCGCCGGGGCAAACCCACTGTGCACGTGCAGTTTGGCGAAGCACCGGCGCTGTTGGCGGGCGACGCCTTGCAGGCCTTGGCCTTCGAGCTGCTGGTGCCCGACGACGCCAGCCAGTCGGCCG
>DASUON010000381.1:0-2621 GCA_036276615.1 Burkholderiaceae bacterium | reverse complement strand
GGGTCTGTAGCACCACGGCAGACAATTCAACCCCCCGGGCGCGCTGGGCCAGCACCTGGGTGTATTCAATGGCCGCAGCCTGCACCCGACCGCTCGCCAGGGCCTGGGCCGCCGCCACGTCGGACGCCACCGGCACCCACTGCACGTCCAAGCCCTCGGCGTCCAAATAGCCCAGGTCACCGGCCAACTGCAACGGCAGGCCGGCCACGGAGGCGGTGCGGGGCATCGCGATCTTGAGCGCCGTGCGCCCCCGCGAGTTCGAGGCTGTGGCCCACGTCGGCCCTGGCGCCCCAGCCACCCCTGCCGCCAATGCAGGCACCGCCAGGCGCAACAACGCCCGGCGGCTGAGCACATCAGCCGCCGGACGAGAACACAAAAGCGTTGCATCGGCAGACATGCCCCGAGCCTAGCGAGGACCTTGCCACCCAGCATCGGGAACACACCCGAGCGGGTTTCCCCTACACAAGCGGGAGAACGCCCAACGGGGGCTCAAGCCCCCAGGAACAGAATGCCGATGTTGAGGAGCAAACCCACCGCCCAAGCCACGCTGCGGGGGGTGGGCAAATCGGCCACGTACAGGAAGATGTAGACGATGCGCGTGAACACAAACAGCAGGGCCAGCACATCCAGCTTCAGCTGCGGAGCTTGCAGCTGAAGGGCGAGGACCACTGCCCCAATGAAAAACGGCAGCGCCTCGAAGCTGTTGGCCTGGGCCGCATTGGCGCGGGCGCGCCAGTCGGTCTGACGGGCCAGCCAGGCCCGCGGCTGGTGGTTGTCATAACCACCGTCCTTGGGGGACCGCTTGAACTGGACCCATTTGGCCAGCACAGCGCAGGCCAAAGGCAACAAGGCGGCCACCAGCACACAGGCATGGGCCACAGTGAAATGCGGTTGAATCACGGTTCAGGGTCTTTCGAAAGTCGGCGCGTCAGCCCACGGCAGAGCGGCGGTCCACCAGGGCATGGGCGATGGTGCCCAGGTCCACGTACTCCAGCTCGCTGCCCACGGGCACGCCACGCGACAGCCGCGTGATCTGCATGCCGGTGTGCTTGAGCGCCTGGGCAATGACGTGGGCGGTGGACTCGCCCTCGGCCGTGAAATTGGTGGCCAGGATGAGTTCACTCACCGCCGGAAAGCTCACCGGCGGTGTGTCCAGCTCGGCCCCGTGGAGCCGGTCGAACAGGTATTGCAGGCCGATGTCGTGCGGCCCCACGTTGTCCAGGGGACTCAAGCGGCCCATCAGCACAAAAAACAGGCCCTTGTAGGCCCCGGTGCGCTCCAGCGCGGCCTGGTCAGCCGGGGTTTCCACCACGCACAGCTGCTGGCGGTTGCGGGCCGGGTCCAGGCAGGTGCTGCACACCACCTGTTCGGTGAAGGTGTGGCACAGCGCACAGTGGCGCACCGACTCCACCGCATGGCTGAGGGCGGCGGCAATCTGGATCGCCCCCGCACGGTCGTGCTGCAACAGGTGGTAGGCCATGCGCGCGGCCGTCTTGGCCCCCACGCCGGGCAAGCGGCGCAAAGCGTCGGTCAGCGCATCCAGCGCATGGGCGTCGGCCACAGGGTGGGCTTCAGAACGGGACCTTCATGCCGCCCGGCAGCCCGGGCATGCCTGCGGTGATCTTGCCCATTTTTTCCTGGGAGGTTTCTTCAGCCTTGCGCACGGCGGCGTTGAAGGCGGCGGCCACCAGGTCTTCGAGCATGTCCTTGTCATCGGCCAGCAGCGAGGGATCGATGGTGACGCGCTTGACGTCGTGCTTGCAGGTCATGACGACCTTGACCAGGCCTGCGCCCGACTCGCCGGTGACCTCGACCAGCCCCAGTTCGTCCTGGGCCTTCTTGAGGTTGTCTTGCATGGCCTGGGCTTGCTTCATCAGGCCGGCGAGCTGTCCTTTGTTGAACATGGAATTCCTTGTGTGTGAATGTGAAATCAGGCGGACAGAGGCCGCAACGTTCCGGGCACGATTTTGCCGCCAAAGTCGCGCATCATTTTTTGCACGAACGGGTCTTGCAGCACCGCCTGCTCGGCTTCAGCCTGCCGCTGTGCGGCGGCCGCGGCCAGACGGCGCGAGGGGGAATCGCTGACCTTGCCCACCTCCACCACCAGGCGCACCGCATGCCCGTGGCGTTGCAGGGCCTGTTGCAGGCGGTCGCGGGCGTTGGCCTGGTTGAGCGAGGTGTTTTCCACCCGCAGCATCCAGTGTGCGGGGGTGTCGGTGTCGTCGCGGGCCACCAGTTGCGACTGCAAGGCCAGCTCCCGCACCAGCGCCCCGATGGTTTCGGCGCGGGTCATGTCCTGCACCAACGCAAACCAGAACTCGCCATCCGCCGTGGCGGCGCCCTGCGGCATGGGCACGGGGATGGCGGGGGCCTCGGGCTCGGGCAGTTCGCGCACGGGAACCGCTACAACTTCAATAGCTGCTTGCGCTTGATCTGAAAGCGCAAGGTCCGAATTTTCCTTGAATTCAGAACCCAGTTCTGGGCCATCCTCCGCCGTGCGGGCCACCCCATCCCGCACCGGCAAGGCTGCCAGCGGGGCCACGGGCTGCACCACCGGCAGCGCTTCCAACGGGGGGGCGGCCACGGGTTGCGGCGGGGGGGAGGACGCCGCCACAGACGGC
>DASUON010000380.1:0-10315 GCA_036276615.1 Burkholderiaceae bacterium | reverse complement strand
CAGGTTGATGACGCGGTCTACGCGCTTAACCACAGACCTCGAAAGTGCTTGGGTTACCTCACCCCACACGAGGTGTTTTACGGCTTGGAGATCTCGCCAATTAAACTGCCTTCTGATGCACTTTGTCTGTGAATCTGCGAGGTTTTTTGGCATCTGGCGCTTTATATCGTTGGGGTTGTTGCTATGAAAAATGTAGTTTTGGAGGTGCCGCCATGGAATGGCTAGGTTTGTTGATGCTGGTGGTGTTGGCGGTGCAGGGCATCAACCGCATGGAGCAGGCCGGGCGCGTGGCCCTGCTGGCGCAGCACCTCAGCCGTTTCCATGTGGAAAACCTCATGGGCCAGCTCACCGAAGGGTATTTGCGTGCGCTGGACACCACCGACGCCGACCGCCGACGCCAGTTGTGGGGCGCACTGGAATCCATGGAGCAGGAGTTGAGCCGCCAGTTCTCGGCCTTTGCCGAAGCCTTTGCCAAGGTGTATGGCGGGCACACCCTGGTCAGCCGCTTGCCGTTTGCATTGCCCCGGGCCACCCAGCTGTTTCCCAAGGCCACCATCGACCTGCGCCAGTTGTTGGGCCTGCACGCCCGCGGCATTGCCGACGTGGTGGCCAACCAGGCGGGCCGCAGCCAGCGCGACAAGGCCTACACCCTGACTGCCGAGCTCTACCTCATGCAGCACAGCTGCCAATGGTTTTGCCGCAGCAAAAACACCGCCAGCGCCCGCCTGCTGGCCCGCCACAAAACCAGCTACCAGCAGGTGCTGGGCGCGGTGTCTGAAGGCACCCGCCGCGCCTACACCGCCCTGGTGGGCGTGGCCGGGTAGCCCGACATCACGGTTCGATGGACAGGCGGGGGGCCCCGTCGAGTTTGAACACGTTGACGGCGCTGATCAGGTCGCCCGCTTGTTCCTTCAGGTTGACCGCCACCGCCACCATTTCTTCCGCCATGGCGGAGTTTTGCTGCGTGACGGTTTCCATGCTGGACACGCTTTGCCCCACCTGAGACACGCCGTGGGCCTGTTCTGCGCTGGCCGTTGAGATCGTTCCCACGATGTCGGTCACGCTGACGATGCTGTTGACCACCTCTTGCATGGTGTTACCGGCGGTGTCGGCAAGGGCAGTGCCTTCATTCACCCGCTCCACGCTGGCCTCGATCAGGGTCTTGATTTCTTTCGCGGCCTCGGCACTCCGGCCGGCCAGGGTTCGCACCTCGTTGGCCACCACGGCAAAACCACGGCCTTGTTCACCGGCACGGGCCGCCTCCACCGCGGCATTGAGCGCCAGGATGTTGGTTTGAAAGGCAATGCCATCGATCACGCCAATGATGTCGGCGATTTTTTGGCCACTGGCGTGGATTTCCTTCATGGTCTCGACCACCTTGGAGACTTCCCTTCCTCCTCGCGAAGCAACGTCCGAGGCCTGTTGTGCCAGTCGGTTGGCTGACGCTGCACTGTCGGCGTTTTGATGAACCATGGCGTTGAGTTGCATGATGGATGCACTGGTCTTTTGCAGTTCATTCGCTTGCAACGACACGCGGTTGCCCAACTCCTGGTTGTCCATGGCAATCTGGTTGGCACTCTGCACCATGACTTGTGCGCTGTCCTTGACCTGTGCAATGGCTTGTCCCACGGCCCGTTGCAGTGTTTGCACGCCGCCCATCAGCGAGCAGCTGGCTGCCATGGTGGTCCCGGAGAGGTCGAGTTGACCCACGCGCGTCAAGCGTTCGGTGAGGTCATCCAAACCAGCCCCCAGCGTGGCATGCATGCGCCGACGCAAGTGCCAAATCACGCCCATCAACACCACCACCGATCCAGTCAAGATGACGGAGATCCACTGCACATGGCTGCGCGTGGTGGCGCTGCTGGAGGCGTGAGAACGCTCGTTTTGTTGGCGCATGGCATCGCCAAAGTCCTGAATGTCCTTGGCCAGCGCCAAACCGTAGGGGCGTGCTTTTTCTTGGAACACCTTGCCCATGGTGTCGAAATCCCTGGCTTTGGCCAGGGCCAGCGATTCGTTAAATGCTTGGTAATACAGCTTGCGGTTCTGAGCGAAGCGCTGACCGATCTCGCGCACGCCAGGAGGCAAATGCTTGGCTTCGTAGGTTTGGGCCGTGGCATTGATGGCGGTTTGCAATTGCTCCATCAAGGCAATGCGCTCGTTGCGGCCCTCGTCGTTCATGCCAGGCATGCTCAGTTCAAGCATCTGAATGGCTTGGATCAGCTGAAGCCGATAAATGTCGCTGGCCAGGCTGGCGGGGACGGTTTCCTGCTCGAAAACCCGGGTTTGTTGTTGGTTTGCTTCAAAGAGGGCAAACATGCCCAGGACCACTGCGCCAGTGAAGAGGAGTATCACCAACCCAATGGTCACGAAGGCGTGTTTGACCAATTGGCTCAAAGCCGATGTGTGCATGCGATGCATGAAAGACTCACTTTTGATGTGCTTGGAAGTCCGTGTTTCAACGCGGACATTCCGGGTTGATCATGGAAGGGGCAAGTGAGATTCACGCAGGAGGGCCGGTTGGGTGTGCTCCACCCAGGGCGTGGGTCGGTGTGGCCGTCGGTGCGGGGGGCGCAACAACCCCTCCGGATGGTTCCAGCTCAAGCTCCCAACCTCTGACAACCCTTTGCATTGGCCTCCATCAACGCTGCTCAGAGTGCGCCGCAGCGCTTGGAAAAGCATGCTGCTGACCCTGTTCCCGGGGCTTGTGGTGCGCACCGATACAGGTTAGCGGACCTGCGCTCTTGCGGGCTTGACGCAACGCAAGACGGACCGAAATGCAGAGGTGTTTCCGCAGGTCAGGACCCGCGATGTGGAACCCTCAGCCGTGGATGGATGCCAGGAACTGCCGCAGTTCCGGCGTTTGCGGGTGGCCGAACAACTGCTGCGCTGGCCCCATTTCATGCACCCGGCCTTGGTGCATGAAGATCACCCGGTCGCTCACCTTGCGGGCAAAGTTCATTTCGTGGGTGACCATCAGCAGCGTCATGCCTTCGGCGGCCAGGCTTTCCACCACGCTCAGCACCTCGCCCACCAGCTCGGGGTCCAGGGCCGAGGTGATTTCGTCGCACAGCAGCACGGCGGGGTCCATGGCCAGGGCGCGGGCAATGGCCACGCGCTGCTGTTGGCCGCCGGAGAGTTGGTCGGGGTAGGCGTCGAACTTGTCGGCCAGGCCCACGCGCTGCAGCAACTGGCGGGCGCGTTGTTCTAGGGCCTTGGCGTCGGTCTTCTTGACCAGGCCCGGGGCCAGCATGACGTTGCGGCCCACGCTGAGGTGGGGGAACAGGTTGAACTGCTGAAAAATCATGCCCACGTGCTGGCGCAGGGTGCGCATGGCCACCGGGTCGGCGTGCAGCAGGGGCTGGCTGTCCACCGTCAGCGTGCCGTGTTGGAACACCTCCAGCCCGTTGATGCAGCGCAGCAGCGTGCTTTTGCCCGAACCGCTCTTGCCGATGATGGCCACCACCTCGCCGGGGGCCACGTCCAGGGTGATGCCCTTGAGCACCTCGTGCGAGCCGTAGGACTTGCGCAGCTCGCGGATGGCCACCGCGGGGGCGGTGGCCGGGCGGGTGGTGGAGGGGGATTCAACGGCGGACATTGAGCTTTTTCTCCAGGAAGCGGGCGTACAGGCTGATGGGGAAGCACAGCGCAAAGTACATCAGCGCCACGCACGAATAGACCAGAAAGGGCTTGAAGGTGGCGTTGGTGATCATGGTGCCGGCCTTGGTCAGCTCCACAAACCCGATGACCGAGGCCAGGGCCGTGCCCTTGACCACCTGCACCAGAAAACCCACCGTGGGTGCCACCGCCAGCCGGGCGGCCTGCGGCAGCACCACATGGCGCAGCAGTTCACCCGTGGACAGGGCCAGGCTTTGCCCGGCCTCCCACTGGCCCTTGGGCACCGACTGCACGCAGCCGTGCCAGATTTCGGTGAGGAAGGCGCTGCTGTACAGCGTCAGCGCCACGGCGGCGGCGGTCCAGGCGGAGGTGTCCACCCCCAGCAGGGCCATGCCGAAGTAGGCCAGGAACAGCTGCATCAGCAGCGGTGTGCCCTGAAACAGTTGCACATAGAGGGCCACGCCCCGGCGTGCGCCGCGCAGCCCGGCGGCGCGGGCCAGCAGCAGGCCCAGGCCCACCAGGCCGCCGCCCACAAAGGCGATGAGCGACAGCGCCACCGTCCAACGGGCGGCCAGCAGCAGGTTGCGGACGATGTCCCATAGCGAAAAATCAACCATGGCGGCCTCCGAACAGAAAACGCGGGCCCGCCCAGTTCAACGCCTGGCGCACCGCGATGGCCAGGGCCAGGTACACCAGCGTGGCAACGATGAAGGCCTCGAACGCACGGAAGTTGCGGCTCTGGATCAGGTTGGCGGCGTAGGACAGCTCGGGCGTGGAAATCTGTCCGCACACCGCCGAGCCCAGCATGACGATCACGATCTGGCTCACCAGCGCGGGCCACACCTTGCGCAGCGCGGGGGGCAGAACCACGTGCACAAAGGTCTGGCGCTCGGTCATGGCCAGGCTTTGTGCGGCTTCGATCTGGCCCTTGGGTGTGGCGTCCAGCCCGGCGCGCACGATCTCGGCAGCATAGGCCCCCAGGTTGATCACCATGGCGATCACGCTGGCCCATTCGGGCGTGAGTTTCATGCCCGCTGCGGGCAGGCCAAAGAACACAAAAAACAACTGCACGATGAAGGGGGTGTTGCGCACCAGCTCCACATAGCTGGCCACCCCCCAGCGCAGGGGGACGGGCCCCTGGGTGCGGCCCCAGGCGCACAACACGCCCAGGGCCAGGCCCAGCAGGGTTGAGACGGCGGTGAGGCCCAGCGTCCAGGCCACACCGGTCAGCAGCAGGGGCCACTCGGCGGTGACCGCAGCAAAGTCAAGCGAGAGGGCCATGCCGTCTTGGGTGCTCAAACGTGCGGATCAGGCGCGGAGGCTCACTGGGGCAGGTCGCCCGCAGGGCGACCCAGCCACTTCTGGGCCAGTTTGTCGAGGTCGCCCGACTTCTTGGCCGCCGCAATCACGTCGTTCACCTTGGTGCGCAGCGCATCCTCACCCTTGGCCACGCCGATGAAGTTGGGGCTGTCCTTCAGCAGCAGCTTGTATTCGGCGTTGAGCTGGGGGTTCTTCTGCATCAGGTTGCCGGCCACCGACGCGCCGGTGGCGATCAACTGCGTCTGGCCCGACACAAAGGCCGACACCGTGGCGTTGTTGTCTTCAAAACGCTTGATGTCGGTGTTGGCCGGGGCCACCTTGCCCAGTTCCTGGTCTTCCATGGCGCCGCGGGTCACGGCCACGGTCTTGCCGCCCAGGTCGGCCCAGCTCTTGATGCTGAGGCTCTTGGCCGCAAACACCGCCTGGAAGAAGGGCGAATAGGCCGAGGTGAAGTCGATGACCTTCTCGCGCTCGGGGTTCTTGCCCAGGGTGGAGATGACCAGATCGGCCTTTTTGGTTTGAAGGTAGGGGATGCGGTTGGCGCTGCTCACCGGCACCAGCTCCAGCTTGACGCCCATCTTGTCGGCGATCAGCTTGGCCATGTCCACGTCCAGGCCCTGGGGTTGCAGGTCCACGCCCACAAAGCCGTAGGGCGGGAAGTCGGTGGGGATGGCGATCTTGATGAGCTTGGCGTGGTTGATGCCGTCCAGCGCCGATTGGGCGTGGGCCGTGCCCAGGGAGGCGGCGAGGGCGCTGCACAGGCCCAGGGCCAGCAGGCTGCGTTTGGTGCGGGAGAGGGTGGCGGTCATAACAAGGCTCCGAGGTAGGTCGAGGGGGTGGAAGGAAGGGGAGAGGCCGGGCGGTCCACCGGGCTCAGGGCGGCGCGCAGCTTGGCCAGCGGGTCGGTGTCGGCCTGCACGTTCAGGGCGGACTGCACCTGGCCGATGTGGGCGTCCATCAGCCGCTCGGCTTCGGCGTGGTCGCCCCGGCGCAGTGCGGCAACGATGGCCACGTGCTCGGCGCACGACTGGCGGGCGTCGTGGGTGGACTGGTACAGCATGGCAATGAGGGTGGTGCGGGCGGTGAAGTCGCGCAGCGTGTCGGCCAGCAGCTGGTTGCCCAGGCATTCGGCCAGGCAGACGTGGAAATCGCCCAGCAGGTAGCTGCGCTGGCCCACGTCCTCGCCGTCCAGGGCGGCCTGTTCTTCACGCACATGGGCGTCCAACCGGTCCAGCGCAGCACCGCCCATGCGCCCGGCGCTGCGGATCAAGCCCATTTCGATCACCCGGCGGGCTTCAAAGGCCTCGCGGGCCTCGGCCTGCGAGGGCTGCACCACGTACCAGCCGCGGCGCGAGCTGACGGTGACGATGCCGCGTGCAGCCAGCTGCATCAGCGCCTCGCGCACCAGGGTGCGGCTGCAATCGAACAGCATGGACAAGGCTTGCTCACCCAACCGCGCCCCAGGCTGCAGGCGCTGCGCCAGGATGGCTTCGACGATGCGGTTGGCGATGTCGGTGGAGTTCACGCGGGGGGCCGGTCAGGTTGAAACACGCTCTGACCTGCGTGATTGCGAAAACCGTGCCAACCGCATGCCAATCTTGTATGCAAGATCGGTGCACTGTGCTTGTGCCGTTGGCGGGGCGAACGCCCGCTGGGGGTGTCAAAGCGGTGCGCGCGACAGGGTGCGGCACACCATGACGGTGCCTGCGGCGCGGGAAGCGGCCCCGGTCAGTCTTTGGGTTTGAACGTGATGTTCAGGGTGCCGGGCACGCGGCCATCGGTGTCGCGGGGCAGTTTGGCGGTGCGGTCCAGGGCCTTCAGCACGGCCTCGTCCCAGGCGGCGTTGCCACTGCTCTTGACGATGCGGCGCGAGGCAATGGTGCCGTCGGGCAGGGTGCGCACCTCCACCTCGGCTGCGGGGTTGCCCACCGGTGTGTCGGTGAACACGATGTTGGGCCGCACCGCACCCACGATGCGCCCGGCGTAACCCGCGGACGGTCCGCCGGACTGGGTGTCGGTGCCCGTGCTGCCCGCCGCGCCCGTGGCCCCGGCCATGCCGGCCATGCGTTTCATGTAGTCCGCTCTGTTGCTTGCTGCTTGTTCTTTTGCCGCTTTGTCAGCCTTGTCTTTGGCGGCCTGTTCCTTGGCTGCTAGCTCTTTCGCCGCTTTGTCCTTGGCGGCTTTATCGGCCTTTTCTTTCGCGGCTTTGTCGCGCTCCGCTTTCTCTTTGTCCGCCTTGTCCTTGGCGGCCTTGTCTGCCCGCTCCTTCTCCTGGCGCTCCCGATCGGCCTTGAGCTTGGCGGCCTTGTCCTTTTCGGCCTTTTCCGCTTTTTCGCGCTCGGCTTTTTCCTTATCCGCCTTTTCCTTGGCGGCTTTCTCTTTCTCGGCCTTCAGCCGTGCCGCTTCAGCCGCTTCCTTCTCCAGCTTTTCGCGCTTTTTCTTTTGCGCAATGGCGATTTCCGCCTCCCGCTCGTCCACGGTGGGGGTGGGCGGGGCGGGGCGAGCGGGCTGCGCCACGGGCGGTGGTGGGGGTGTGCGGTCCACGGGGGGCGGCGGGGGAGGGGGTTCGAGGGCCTCGTCCACCAGGCGCGGTGCGGCCACGCGGGGGACGGCGGACCACAGTTCCGCCTGGGCCACCACGGTGGGGGTGTCCTTGTTCCACGAAATGCCCCAGGTCAACGCCGCCACCAGCAGCGCATGGGCCACCAGGGCCAGCAGCAAGGGGCCGCCCCACCGACGTGGGTCGGGCGGCAGCAGGCTGTCGGGCGTGGCGGCGGGGGTCATGGGGCGGGTGTTCAGGGGGTGGTCTGCACCGACAGGCCCACGCGCTGCACGCCGTTGCGTTGCAGGGTGTCCATGACCTTGACCACCACCTCGTACTTCACCGTCTTGTCGGCGGCGATGATCACCGGCACTTCGGTGTTGGGCAGGCCGGTGTCCTGGATCAGGCCCTTGACCTGTTCGGCCACCGAGGTGAGGGTGGCGGTGCGTTTGGTGGTGCCTTCCTTGACCTGGAGCTTTTCGTCCTTGTCGATCTGCACCTGCACAAAGCGGTCGGGGGCCTTGGCGGCCTTGCCCACGCTGGGCACGTTGATGACGCTGGGCGAAATGAGCGGCGCGGTCACCATGAAGATGATGAGCAGCACCAGCATCACGTCGATGAAGGGCACCATGTTGATGTCGGCCATGGCGCGGCGGCCACGGCCTCGGCCTCGGGATGCAACAGCGGGCATGGGGGGTTCCGGGTTCAGCGGCCCGAGGGGCTCTGGCTGGTGGCGGCCGCGGCACCCAGGCTGCGGTGCAGGATGTTGGAGAACTCTTCCTGGAAGGTTTCCAGCCCGTTGGCGATGCGGTCGATGTCGTGTGAATAGCGGTTGTAGGCCACCACCGCGGGGATGGCGGCAAACAACCCGATGGCCGTGGCCACCAGCGCCTCGGCAATGCCGGGGGCCACGGTGGCCAGGGTGACTTGCTGCATGCTGGCCAACCCGGTGAAGGCGTGCATGATGCCCCACACCGTGCCGAACAGGCCCACATAGGGCGACACCGAGCCGACCGAGGCCAGGAAGGCCAGGTTGGCTTCGATGGTGTCCAGCTCGCGCTGGAAGCTGGCCCGCATGGCGCGGCGGGCGCCGTCGAGCAGGGCACCGGGGTCGGTGATGCGGCGCTCACGCAGCTTCTGGTACTCGCGCATGCCGTTGGCAAAGATGCGTTCCATGGGGCCGCCGTTGCGCCCGCTTTCGTTGGCGGTGGCGAACAGCTCGTTCAGGCTGGTGCCCGACCAGAAGTTGCGCTCGAACTCGTCGTTCAGGTTCACCACGCGCTTCAGGGCGAACAGTTTGCGGAAGATGACGGCCCAGCTGGCGATGGAGCCCAGGATCAGCAGGGCCACCACGGCCTGCACCACCCAGCTCGCGTGCATCAGCAATTGGACGATGGAGAGGTTGTTGCTCATGGGGATGACAGAGGGGGTTGGGTCAAAAAAGTTCAGCCGGGCTGGCCAGCCGACAGCAGACCGAGCACAAAGGCTGGAATGCGTTGGGGGCGCAGGCTGTCGGCGTCCACCCAGCCCACGCGCACGTTGGCCTCGCTCAGCAGCACGGGGTGTGTGTCGGCGGCGTCTTCTGTGGGCAGCAGCCAGGCCTGCTGGTGCAGGTCCAGGCTGGCGCGGCCCGCCTGGGTCAGTTGGGCGGTGACACGCAGGCGGTTGTCCAGCCGGGCGGGGCGCAGGTAGCGGATGTCCACCTGCGACACCACGAACATGCCGCCGTGCTGGTCTTTCAGGGCCTGTTGGCCCAGGCCCAGGTGGCGCAACCACTCGGTGCGGGCCCGCTCGAAAAAGCGCAGGTAGTTGGCGTAGAACACGATGCCACCGGCGTCGGTGTCTTCCCAGTAGACGCGCACGGGAATGTCAAAAACAGGAGCTGCTTGCGCTTTATTCATAAGCGCTAGAGGCAGTTTTTGTTTGAAATTCAACCCAGCACCCGTTCCAACCGGTGCACGGCTTCCTGCAGCTGCGCCATGCTGTTGGCCGTGGAAAAGCGGATGTAGCGCTGCGGGTTGGCCGTGCCGAAGTCACGCCCCGGCGTGGCGGCCAGGTGGGCGCGCCGCATCAGCTCAAACGCAAAGTCCCAGCTGCCGTGGGCGGCCCCGTCGGTGCGCAGGCCCCAGGCCTGGCAGGCGGCGGTGCAGTCGGCCCAGGCGTAGAACGCGCCATCGGGCATCACCGGCACGGTCAGCCCCAGGCGGTTGAGCTGGGGAATGAAGTAGTCGCGCCGGGCCTTGAACTCGGCGCGGCGGCGTTCGTACTCGGCCAGGCTGTCGGCTTCAAAACAGGCCAGGGCGGCGTGCTGGCTCACGGTGCTGGGGCAGATGTACAGGTTTTGCGCCAGCCGCTCCACCACCGGCACCAGGGCCGTGGGCACCACCAGCCAGCCCAGGCGCCAGCCGGTCATGTTGAAGTACTTGGAAAAGCTGTTGATGCTGATGAGGTGTTCGCCCAGGGCGGAGCCGTCGTCACCTTTCAGCCCCAGCGCGGTGTGGCCGTAGGTGTCGTCAAAGCTCAGGCCCAGGTAGATCTCGTCGATCAGCGTCACCCCGTCGTGGGCCTGCACCACCTGGGCGATGCGGCGCAGCTCGTCGGGGTGGATGGAGGTGCCCGTGGGGTTG
This sequence comes from Burkholderiaceae bacterium, assembly GCA_036276615.1. Lineage (GTDB taxonomy): Bacteria > Pseudomonadota > Gammaproteobacteria > Burkholderiales > Burkholderiaceae_C > UBA2334. The sequence continues at coordinate 211 of DASUON010000380.1, read as the reverse complement.
GATGGCGAGGCCAGCAGCACACCGCGCGTGCGCTCCCCCCAGGCGGCCTGCACCTGCTCGGCGCTGAGCTGGAAACGCTGTTCCGGCCCGCAGGGCAGCAGCACCGCCGTGCCCTCGGCGGCACTGACAAAGTGCCGGTTGCAGGGGTAGCTGGGGTCGGGCATCAGCACCTCGTCGCCCGCGTCGATCAAGGCCAGGCAGGCGAGTTGCA
>DASUON010000379.1:0-4124 GCA_036276615.1 Burkholderiaceae bacterium | reverse complement strand
GATCTTCAGCCGCGCGTCCACCGCTTTCGGCGCCGAGCCCAACACCCAGGCCTGCGCCGTGGACCTGGCGCTGCCCGGCACCTTGCCGGTGATGAACAAGGGCGCGGTCGAACGCGCCATCCAGTTCGGGCTGGCCGTGGGTTCGCACGTGGCCGAACACAGCGTGTTTGCCCGCAAGAACTACTTCTACCCCGACCTGCCCAAGGGCTACCAGATCAGCCAGTTCGAGATTCCGGTGGTGCAAGGCGGCAGCGTGGAGTTCTACCTGGGCGACGAAAAGAAATCCGTCCGCCTGGTGCGTGCCCACCTGGAGGAGGACGCGGGCAAGAGCCTGCACGAGGACTTCATCGGCCAAAGCGGCATCGACCTCAACCGCGCGGGCACACCGCTGCTGGAGATCGTGACCGAGCCCGACATGCGCTCCAGCGCCGAGGCTGTGGCCTACGCCAAGGAGCTGCACAAGATCGTCACCTGGATCGGCATTTGCGACGGCAACATGCAGGAAGGCAGCTTCCGCTGCGACGCCAACGTGTCGGTGCGCAAGCCCGGTGCGCCGCTGGGCACCCGCCGCGAAATCAAGAACCTGAACTCGTTCAAGTTCATGCAGCAGGCCATCGACTTCGAGATCCGCTGGCAGATCGAGCAGATCGAAGACGGCTTCGAGATCCAGCAGGCCACCGTGCTGTTCGATCCCGACACCGGCGAAACCCGCGCCATGCGCACCAAGGAAGACGCCGCCGACTACCGCTACTTCCCCGACCCCGACCTGCCACCGCTGGTGATTGATCGCGAATGGGTGGAGCGCGTCAAGGCCGCCATGCCTGAGCTGCCCCGGGCCATGGCCCAGCGTTTCATGGACCAGTACGGCCTGCCCGAGTACGACGCCACCACGCTTACTCAAAGCCAGGCCATGGCCGCCTACTTCGAGGCCGCCGCCCAGGCCTGCGGCCAGCCCAAGCTGGCCAGCAACTGGGTGATGGGCGAGATTTCGCGCCGCTTGAACTCGGGAGAGGCTTCCATCGAGACGCTGCCGGTGTCTGCCACCCAGTTGGGCGCGCTGATCGGCCGCATCCAGGACGGCACCATCTCCAACAACGCCGCCAAGCAGGTGTTTGACGTGTTGTGGACCGACGGTGGCGACATCGACGCCATCATCAAAGACAAGGGCCTCAAGCAGATGAACGACAGCGGCGCACTGGAAGCCATCATTGCCGAGGTGATCGCCGCCAACGAGAAAAACGTGGCCGAGTACCGCGCCGGCAAGGACAAAGCGTTCAACGCCCTGGTGGGTCAGGTCATGAAGTCCAGCAAGGGCAAGGCCAACCCCGCTCAGGTCAACGAACTGCTGAAAAAAGCGCTGGGCTGAGCTCCCGAGGGGGCTGCACCCCTTGGCGGGGTGCAATCGGGTCCAAACCCGCGTTCAGCGCGGTGCTGAGGGGGTTCCTCGGGCCGCCCACAGGGCCTTGAGGCGGACCAGTTCTTCGTCAAAGCGGGCGTTCACCCGTTTGGCCTCTTCCAGTTGCGCCGCCACCAGTTGCTGCTGCTGCTCCTGCAGGGCCATGTTGTCGGCCATGCGGCGCTTCAACCATGCGGGGGCCTTGGTCGGGTCGGCTTTGTAGAACTCCATTTCCTCCTGGTAGCCCTTGGCCTGTTGCTGCAGTTCCAGGGTGCGGTTCTGGATGACCGCCAGGTTGGTGTCCACCATCGCCAGTTGCTTTTCGCGTTCGGCGTCGTGCTGGCGCTGGCTGGTGTAACGGGTCAACAGGGCGCGGTCCTTGCGCTGTTGCTCCCGTTCACGAGCCCGCTGCTCGGCTTCCTGTTCTGCCTCACGTTCGGCCTGCTTGAGGCGTTGCGCCTGTTCCTGGGCACTGATGGCACCCGGGATGACCCGTTTCACCAAGCCGGAGGGCGAGAGTTCGCGTTGTTCGCGGTCAGCGCATTCGGGGATGGGGCGGTCGGACGTGATGCGGCGTCCGTGGGCGTCGGTGCAGACGTAAATGCCCTGTGCGCCCGCCAGGAGAGGAAGGCAGACGCCCAACCCCGCCAGGGCCAGGGGCAGCCAAGGGGCCCGGGGCCCGTGTGGGTTGCGTTCGTGTCCGCTGCTCAATCCTGTCCTCGCCATGCCCTGTGTGGTGTGTTTGTCGACATGACCAAGCAGGCGCCGTGCCAGCGGTTCAGGGGGCGGTGGACGTGTCCACCCCGTAGCGCTGCCGGTAGGCCATGACGCGGTCCCGGTGTGCCTGGATCGGGGCGTCTTCCCCGCTCTGGCTGACTTGGTGGTCCAGATACTGCAGCAAATCGGCCAGACGGGCAATGGAACACACCTTCAGGCCCAGTTGCTGCTGCACGTATTGCACAGCACTGTGGGGAAGGTCCACCACCTGACCATTTTTGTCGGGCCCGGTTGCCATTTCCTGGCGGTCCAGCGCAATGGCCACGCCATAGGCCGTGGCCCCGGCGGCCTGGATGAGGGCGATGGATTCGCGGGCGGCGGTGCCTGCGCTCATCACGTCGTCCACGATCAGCACCCGGCCCTGGAGCGGTGCCCCCACCAGGGTGCCGCCTTCACCGTGGTCCTTGGCTTCCTTGCGGTTGTAGGCAAAGGGCACGTTGCGGCCCAGGCGGGCCAGCTCGATGGCCACGGCGGCGCCCAGCGGAATGCCCTTGTAGGCGGGGCCGAAAATCATGTCGAACTCCAGCCCGCTGGCCAGGATGCGCTGTGCATAGAATTGCGCCAGACGGCCCAGCTTGGCGCCGTCGTCAAACAATCCGGCGTTGAAAAAGTACGGGCTCATGCGCCCGGCCTTGGTCTTGAATTCGCCAAACCGCAGCACGCCGGACGCCACGGCAAACGCCACGAAATCTTGCGCCAGTGCATCGGCGGCGGGAGTGGCCGGGGTTGCGGCGCTGTTGTGATCCACCATGGGGAAATCCTTGTTCAAACTCGTCAGCCTCAACCTCAACGGCATCCGTTCGGCCTCCACCAAAGGGCTGGAAGAGTGGGTGGCCCGCGAGGCGCCCGATTGTATTTGTGTGCAGGAGCTCAAGGCCCAGGCCCCCGACATGGCGGGGCGCTTCGAAACCCTGGCCGGTTTGACGGGGCACTTTCAATGCGCCGAGAAAAAAGGCTACTCGGGCGTGGGTGTGTACACCCGGCACGAGCCCAGCGACGTGGTCATCGGCTTCGACGGTGGCGAGTTCGACGCCGAGGGGCGGCTGGTGGAGCTGCGTTTCGACACGCCGCAGCGCAAATGGTCCATCCTCAGCGCCTACTTTCCCAGCGGTTCTTCCGGCGAGGAGCGGCAGGCGGCCAAGTTCCGCTTCCTGGACGTGTTCTACCCCTACCTGATGCAGCTCAAGGCCCAGCGCGAATTCATCCTGTGCGGCGACCTCAACATTGCCCACCAGGAAAAAGACCTGAAAAACTGGCGCAGCAACCAGAAGAACAGCGGTTTCCTGCCCGAGGAACGCGCCTGGATGACCCGCGCCCTGGCCGAAGGGGGCGTGGTGGACGTGTACCGCCAGCTGCACCCCGACACCACCGCCGAGTGCTACACATGGTGGAGCAACCGCGGCCAGGCCTGGGCCAACAACGTGGGGTGGCGGCTGGACTACCACTTGGCAACGCCCGCACTGGCGGCGCAGGCCCGCACCGCGGCCATCTACAAGGATCAGCGGTTTTCGGACCATGCGCCCCTGACCATCGACTACGACTTCAGCTTTAGGTGAACGCCACAAGCAGGACCAACTGACTGAGTGCTGAGTGAGCTCAGATGTTTGGAAGCGGTACGGCGGCGGCGGCCCAAGAGGCGCGCGCAATTCCATGCAATATCGTTGTTTGCGAGGTGGCTGAGCACTGATTCGCCGGATCGCGAACCCAGTAGACGACATTCTGTGCGGCAGGGTTGAAGTTCTCGACGATGGCGAGCACGTAGTTGTTCGCGTGATAGCTCGCTTGTTGCCATTCGCGCGCCGTCAGTGACGGCGAACACAGGCCGAGCGAACTCTTCACCTCGATATAGCGTTTCTGAATTCCGCGCTGCGCGAATATGTCGTAGCCCAGCTGCTGTCGCGACACGACATGAGCGGTCCATCCTGCCGCAGCGAGTGCAGACGCGACGTAT
>DASUON010000378.1:0-3703 GCA_036276615.1 Burkholderiaceae bacterium | reverse complement strand
GCTGTCGCCCCAGGCCACGGCCTGGGCCGCCAGCATCACGGCCTTCAGGCCCGAGCCGCACACGGCGTTGATGGTGAGCGCCGGGGTTTCCTTGGCAACACCGGCCTTGATCATGGCCTGACGGGCCGGGTTTTGGCCCGCACCCGCAGCCAGCACCTGACCCATGATGACTTCACCCACCGCATCGGCCGGCAGGCCGCTGCGCGCCAGCAGGTCCTTGATGACGATGCTGCCCAGCTCGGTGGCAGCGGTCTTGGCGAGCGAGCCACCAAACTTGCCCACGGCGGTGCGGGCGGCTGAAACGATGACGATGTCTTCCATGTGTCTCTCTCCTTGATGTCAATGGAATGGAATGGGATGCAAAAAAATCAGGCCCGGGCCTTCACATAGCTGCCCGGCGCGGGCTCAAGCACCTTGTGCTTGCGCGAGCCGTAGGCCTTGGGTGCAGCAATTTGTTTGCCAGCCTGCCCCTGGAGCCAGGCCGACCAGTCGGTCCACCAACTACCGGGGTGTTCGGTGGCCGCGGCCAGCCAGTCGTTGAAGTCGGCGGGAAACTGGTCGGGCCGCCCGATCCAGTGGCTGCGCTTGCCCTTGCTGGCGGGGTTGATGACCCCGGCAATGTGGCCCGAAGCACCCATGACAAAACGCTTGCGCCCCGACAGGTGCTGGGTGCTGGCGTAGGCCGCGCCGATGGGCACGATGTGGTCCTCGCGCGAGCCGTAGATGTAGGTGGGAATGTCCACCAGCCCCAGGTCGATCGGCTCGCCACACACCGTGGCCTGACCGGGCTTGACCAGCTTGTTTTCCAGGTAGGTGTTGCGCAGGTACCAGGTGTAGTACTTGCCCGGCAGGTTGGTGGAATCGCTGTTCCAGTACAGCAGGTCGAACGGCGGCGGGGTTTCGCCCTTGAGGTAGTTGCCCACCACGTAGTTCCACACCAGGTCGTTGGGCCGCAGGAAGCTGAAGGTGGTGGCCAAATCACGCCCAGGCATGAGGCCGCCGTTGGCGTACTGCATTTCGCGGAACTTGACGAAGGCTTCGTCAATGAACACGTCCAGGATGCCGGTGTCCGAAAAATCGAGGAAGGTGGTGAGGAAGGTGGCGCTGTGCACGGGCTTTTCGCCCCGTGCGGCCAGCACCGCCAGCCCGGTGCCCAGCATGGTGCCGCCCACGCAAAAGCCCAGCGCGTTGAGCGTTTCGGCCCCGGTGATGTCCTGCGTGACCGCAATGGCCTTGAGGATGGCGTGCTCGATGTAGTCGTCCCAGGTGGCCTGGGCCAGCGATTCGTCGGGGTTGCGCCAGCTGACCACAAAGGTGCGGTGGCCCTGCTCCACCGCGTAGCGGATGAGCGAGTTCTCGGGCTGCAGGTCCAGGATGTAGAACTTGTTGATGCACGGTGGCACCAGCAGGAAGGGGCGCTCGTACACCTTGGCGGTGAGGGGTTTGTACTCAATGAGCTGGAACAGCTCGTTCTGGAACACCACCGCGCCTTCGGTGGTGGCCACGTTCTTGCCCACCTCGAACACGCTTTCGTCGGTCATGGACACGTGGCCCTGCTTCAGGTCGTGCAGCAGGTTCTGCACGCCCTTGGCAATGCTCTCGCCCTGGGTCTCAAGCGCCTTTTTCTGCGCCTCGGCGTTGAAGGCCAGGAAGTTGCTGGGCGAGCTGGCGTCAATCCACTGCTGCACCGCAAACCGCACCCGGGCACGGGCCTTGGCATCACCCTCCACCGCCTCGGCCAAGGCCATGAGGGTCTTGGCGTTGATGAGGTACAGCGCTGCCGAAAACGCCGACACCGGGTTGCCCTGCCAAGCGTCGTTGGCAAACCGGCGGTCGCCCACGGGCTTGGCCTGAAAGCCCTGGTTCCACAGCTGGGCCACGTCTTGCAGGTACTGGCGCTGGATGTCCAGCAAACGCCCCGGGTCCAGTTTGACCGGTTGGGTTCCTCCGCCAGACAACACGTCCTTCAGGGCCCCCATGTCGGGCATCAGCGTCGACATGTCGGGCACCGCCGACGCCCCGGGCCAACCGAAAGCCCCCAGGGAACCCAAGGAGCCAAGCATCTGCTGTTGAAACTGTTGAGCCCCTTCGAGCCACTTGGGGTCAAAATTCATGTTTGTCTCCTGTCATCTCCCGCCGTCCGCGGTGGTTTTCACGGGCCAGTCTGGGGGCATGCGCTTCCAGCACGCTGACACGTTCATTTTCTACCTGTTCCATCCCATGTACCTTGTGGCTATTGCGTGGCTCTATGTGGCCGTGATGATGACCGTGGCCGAAGCCACCCACCCCACGGGCACGCTGCTGGGCGCAGCGATGACCTTCCTGCTGTACGGGGCGCTGCCCGTGGCCTTGTTGATGTACATCCTGAACACCCCCCACCGGCGCCGGGCACGCAAAGCGGCCGAACAGGCGCAGACACCGTCCGCACCGCCCACGCCATCTGAAATGCCCCCCTCGCCCCCACCTCAGCCCTGACACCGACGCACCGCACACAGACTTCACGCAGCCCCCTCACGCCAGATGCAGGCGGCCATGCGCCCGGTACCGCCGGGGGTGCTGCCGTCGCGACGGTGCGAGAACCACACCTCGGGCTGAGACGCTGTACACCAGGGCAACGAACCGTCGTTGCCATGCACCGACTCCACCCCCAACTGGGCCAGCCGCCAGCGGGCCAAGGCCATCAGGTTGCACCAGTATTTGCCCTCCACCTTGGCATGCGGCACAAACCACGGTGCCCCCAACACCTCGGTGGACCAGCGGCAGGCAAAGGTGTCTCGAACGTCATCCCCCACCTCGAACCGGGTCGGCCCGATGCACGGCCCCAGCCAGGCGGTGAGTTCCCCTGCCGGGATGTCGGCAAAAGCGGCCACCGTGGTGTCGAGCACCCCGAACACCAGCCCCCGCCAGCCCGCGTGCGCCGCGGCCACCTGGCGGCCATGTCGGTCACACAGCAGAACGGGCAAGCAGTCGGCCACCATCATGGTGCAGGCCACACCCTCGTCGGTGGTGGTGGCGGCGTCACCCACGGTGCCATCGGGCGTCTGGCCATGCACGGGCACGCAGACCACGCCATGCACCTGGTTGAAAAACACCGGCCGGGCCTGGATGTGGGCCGCCAGTTGGGCGCGATTGGCGGCCACGGCCTGCGGATCGTCGCCCACATGCGTGGCCAAGTTGAAACCGCGATGCCCGCCGACCGAAGCCCCCGGCTGGCGCGACGTCATCACCGCCCGCACACCGGGCGGCAACGGCCAGTCCATGGGCCAGAACCCTTGGGCCTCAGGCATGGACAGTGGGCTCAAGCATCGGCATCCGGGCACGCCGAAGGCTGAGCCTTCTGGAACGCCTCCAGCGCCATGCAGGCATCGAACACCCGCAAAACCTGCGGCAGCCCGTCCAGGGGCACGGCAAACCGTTGGGCGTTGAAAATTTGGGGCACCAGCACACAATCGGCCAAGGTCACCTGGTCACCATGGCAAAAACGCCCCTGCGGCCCGGTGGCGAGCGCCTTTTCAAAGGCCTCCAGCCCCTGACGCACCCAATGGGCGTACCACTGGTTTTTTTGCACCTCGGACAGGCCCATGTCCTTCACCAGGTACTTGAGCACACGCAGGTTGTTGAGCGGGTGGATTTCGCACGCAACCGACAAGGCCAGGGCCCGCACCCGTGCACGGCCCGCGGCGTCCGCAGGCAGCAAAGGGGG
>DASUON010000377.1:0-2673 GCA_036276615.1 Burkholderiaceae bacterium | reverse complement strand
CGGGTGCAGACCGTGCTGCGCCGCCGCCAACCGTTCAGCGTCAACGGCACGGCGGCCACCGCTTCGGCGGGAGACGCGCTGCGCTTTGAGGGCCTGACCGTGGACCCCACCCGCCGCAGCGTCAACCGGCAAGGGGTGGAGGTGGAGCTGACGGGCACCGAGTTCGAACTGCTGCTGATGCTGGCGCGGGAGCCCGGCAAGGTGTTCAACCGCGACGACATCCTCAACCAGCTGCGGGGCCACGAGGCCGAGCTGTACACCCGCGCGGTGGACATCGTGGTCAGCCGCCTGCGCCGCAAGCTGGAGCCGCTGGACTGCATCAAGACCCTGCGCAACGCAGGCTACTCGCTGGCCTTGCGCCCGGTGGACCCATGACGCGCCACACCGACCGCCACCCCCGGCATTCCCCGGCCCACCAGGGCCAACACGCCCGCCATTCGGCGTGGCGGCGTGCCCGCCACCGGCTGGCGCATTCCATCAAGCTGCGCATGGTCATCGTGTTCCTGCTGCTGGCCGCGGGCATGACCTTCGTGCTGGTCACGGGGGCGCAAAAGATGTTCTCGCTGGGCTGGCGCGAAGCCGCCCGCCCGCTGCTGATGGACTATGTCGACCACCTGGCCGCCGAGATCAGCCCCGATGCCAACGCCCCTCCCAGCATCGCCGCGGCGCAGGCCATCACCCAGCGCCTGCCCATCACCATCGACATCCAGGGGCCGGTGGTCCACTGGCAGTCCCACCCCGGGCAGATCCGGCCCGATTGGCACTCAGAGCGTTGGGCCGAGGGAGGTGACACCGACAACCTCAACGGTGCGCAATGGGTCGCCTTGCTTCAGCGGCGCACGGCCGATGGCCACACCGTGTCCTTTGGCTTGAGTGAAGAGGCGTTTCAACGCCGCCCCCGCATGGTGGGTTATGTGTTGACGGCCCTGCTGTTCCTCACCCTGCTGGCCTGGCTGTATGTGCGCCGCCTGCTCAAGCCGCTGGACGCCATTGGCGAAGGGGCCCGGCGCTTCGGCTCCGGAGACTTCAGCCAGCCCATCCCCCAGCGCTGCCTGCACGGCCCCGACGAACTGGGCGAGCTGGCCGCCACCCTCAACACCATGGGCGACGACATCCGCCAGATGCTGGACGCCAAACGCGCCCTGCTGCTGGCCATCAGCCACGAGCTGCGCAGCCCCCTCACCCGCGCCCGCCTCAACACCGAACTGCTGCCCGAGACCGCCGAAGTGCTGCCCCAGCGTGAGGCCCTGCTGCGCGACCTGCAGGAAATGGCCCACCTCATCGCCGACCTGCTGGAAAGCGAGCGCCTGGCCGGACGCCACGCCGCCTTGCAGCGCGAACGGGTGGCGCTGCCCGCCCTGGCCCGCGAGGTGCTGGCGGACCTGCAATCCCGCCATGCCGGGGCCAGCGCGGTGGCGGTGGTGGCCGACCCCGCCCTGCCGGTGTTGTGGCTGGACGCGACCCGCATGCGCCTGCTGCTGCGCAACCTGGTGGACAACGCGCTGCGTCACAGCAGCCAGGCCAGCCAGCCGCCCGAGGTGCACCTGGCACGGGCCGCAGACGGCTCGGTCCCGGGGGTGGTGTTGACCGTGCGCGACCACGGCCCTGGCGTGCCCGAGGACCAGCTTCACCGGCTCACCGAACCCTTCTTCCGTCCCGACACCGCCCGCACCCGCAGCCAGGGCGGCGTGGGGCTGGGGCTTCACCTGTGCAAGCTGGTGGCCCAGGCCCATGGCGGCACGCTGACCGTGCGCAACGCCCAGCCCGGGCTGTCGGTCACGGTGTGGTTGCCGACAGACGGGGCAACTTCAGCGTGAACTCCGCCCCGCCGTCCACGCGGTTGTGGGCGCAGGGGGGCGTCGCCGTTCAATCCGCGGGAGTGCTTTTGCTCGTGGCGGTGTTGGTGTGCTTGGGGTTGTCAAGCCATTGCCCATTTCGGTAAGCCGGGATGAGCAGGGCGGGGTCGTCTTGCACGCCAAACAGCTTGGTGCTGCTTTTGATTTGGGTGGCGATGTAACCCAGACCCATGCTTGCAATTTGTGGGGTTCTGATGTCCCAGTTGTCATTGTCAGGGTCTTCCGCTCGGAAAATTTTCTTGGCGATCTGGGAGACCATTTCTTTGATTTTGATGGTGCCATCCATTTGGGAGGCCACGTTGTAAAACGTTTTGTTGTATTCCCGCTCGGTGAACTCGTTTCTTACTTTTGAGCTGTAGTTGCCCGGTTTGGTCTCGAAATAGGCGCTGGCCGCTTGGTGGAGGGTGGTGACGGCGTTGACCAACTGGGCGTTTTGGTTGAGGGCTGATTCCATCCATGCCTTGTCTTGGTCGGTCAGGTTGTCACCCGTCACAACCAGTTTTCCGTCTTTCAGGGCGAAATCCCATTCGGATGCGGGAATGTCAGGCCGGGCGGCTGATATTTGTTTGGCCATCAACTCTGTTTGTTTTTTGATTTCCAGAAGTGACTCGCTTGTTTTGACTCGGGGTTGTCCAATGAATTCAATGTTGTCCTTTGTTAGGTTTCGTGGATTGTCGAGATCCATCGAAATGAACTTATAGGCTTCATCCAAATATTGGGTGGTGGACGTGTCGAAGGGGTTGCGCTTGGGAATGGGCAGGTTTTCCGCGGAAAGGGCGGGGGCATTGACCTGACGGGCGGGTGCTCGGTTTTCGGG
>DASUON010000376.1:0-11070 GCA_036276615.1 Burkholderiaceae bacterium | reverse complement strand
AAGCGTAACAAGCTACATTTTCAATAGCATCATGACCTCCACCGACCGCAACCAACACCTGTTCGACCGCGCCAAAGCCCTGATTCCCGGCGGCGTCAATTCGCCCGTGCGGGCCTTCAAGGCCGTGGGCGGCACACCGCGCTTCGTGGCCCGGGCCCAGGGTGCGTATTTCTGGGATGCCAACGGCAAGCAGCACATCGACTACATCGGCTCCTGGGGCCCCATGATCCTGGGCCACGGGCACCCCGCCGTGCTGGAAGCGGTGCAAAAAGCCTTGCTGGAGGGCTTCAGCTTCGGTGCCCCCACCGAGCGCGAGGTGGAGCTGGCCGAGGAAATCATCAAGCTGGTGCCCAGCATCGACATGGTGCGCCTGGTCAGCTCGGGCACCGAGGCGGGCATGAGCACCATCCGCCTGGCCCGGGGGGCCACGGGCCGCAAAAAGATCATCAAGTTCGAAGGCTGTTACCACGGCCACGCCGACGCGCTGCTGGTCAAGGCCGGTTCGGGCCTGGCCACCTTTGGCAACCCCACCAGCGCGGGCGTGCCGCCCGAGGTGGTGCAACACACCCTGGTGCTGGAGTACAACAACCTACAGCAACTGGAAGAGGCGTTTGCCCAGCACGGGGCCGACATCGCCTGCCTGATCATCGAACCCATTGCGGGCAACATGAACTTCGTGCGGGCCAGCGTGCCCTTCGTCACCCGCTGCCGCGAGCTGTGCACCCAGCACGGCGCGCTGCTGGCCTTTGACGAGGTGATGACCGGCTTCCGCGTGGGCTTGGGCAGCGCCCAGGGCCACTACGCCAGCCTGATCCCCGGCTTCGAGCCCGACCTGACCGTGATGGGCAAGGTCATCGGCGGTGGCATGCCACTGGCAGCCTTTGGCGGCAAGCGTGCCGTCATGGAACAACTGGCCCCGCTGGGCGGCGTGTACCAGGCCGGCACCCTGAGCGGCAACCCCGTGGCCACCGCCTGCGGCCTGGCCACGCTGAAAGAAATTCAAAAGCCCGGCTTCTTCGAAGCCCTGAGCACCCGCACCCAACAGCTCACCGCGGGCCTGCAAGCCGCCGCCGACGCCGCGGGTGTGCCCTTTGCCACCGACAGCCAGGGCGGCATGTTCGGCTTCTTCCTGATGAAGGACCTGCCGCAGAACTACGCCACCGTCATGACCACCGACGGCCCGCGTTTCAACACCTTCTTCCACGGCATGCTGGACCGGGGCATCTACTTCGCCCCGGCGCTGTATGAGGCGGGTTTTGTGAGCGCCGCCCACACCGAGGCCGACGTGCAGGCCACGGTGGACGCCGCCGCCGAGGTGTTCCGCGGCCTCTGACGGCCTTTTGACCGCGACGGCCCGCCCCACACTCAGGTGGTCAGGCCCCGGTGCGCCAGGGCCTGCAACACGCCGTCGCGCACCGATTTCAGCAAAGCCATTTCCGATTCATTGAGCACCAGGGTGCCGGGTGTGGGCCGGTCGGCGTACATCAGCCCGTGCACGCGGGCGTGTTGGGTCAGCGGCAACAGCACAAAGGTCCGCGCCCCCACCTTGGGGCCAAACCAACTGGGCAGCCGCTTGGCAATCACGGCGTCTGAGGTGTCGGAGATGAGTGCGTCCTTGGCATTCAGGCACAACACGCTGAACAGGTCCGGGCTGCCGCCCAAGGGCACCTGAAAAGCCGCACAGACCGCAGCGGCCCGCACGCCCGTGGCCAGGTGGCCTTGCAGCCCGTCCTGGCCCGGTGGGCGCAGACACACCACCATGCGCTGCAAGGCCAGGGTGTCGGACAGATCGGTCATCACCTGGCGCAGCACATCGTCCAGCGGTGCGCTGGACGATGCCATGTCGGTGAGGCGCTGCAAGGTCAGCTCCAACCCCTTGGCAATGCGCTGAGGCCCCGTGGGCAGACGCAAGGGCTTGTTGGCGGAACCCCCCGTCGTCGCCGCGGCGCTGCCTGCACGCGCTGCTGGCGCGGGCGGGGACACACCGGGCCGGATGCCCAGCAGCTCGGCAATGTCGGCCCAATGGTCCATGGCTTCTTCGCCCAGGGCTTGCAGGGATTCGGGGTCGAGCTTCAGCACCTGCCCCAGGGTTGCACCGAAATGGGCCATGCAGGCGTCCCGTGCGGCAGCCACCAGCTCGGGATCGCCGGTGCGGGGAATGTGGTGCAGCTCCACCGACAGGTCGGAAGCGGCCGTGCACAACACCCGCAGGTACTCGTCGGCCCGCAACTCCGCCGCCAGGTCGTCGGGGTACAGACGCCGCAGCTGCTGGGCCAGCGGATCGGGCCAGCCCCATTGGCGGGCGACTTCAACCCCCAGGTCTTCGTGAGACAGCCCCAGCACCTGACGCGACACCCGCTCCCGAATGCCATGCACCTGGGAGGCCCCGGGCGGCTGGGGCGGGGCCTTGACGGCCCCGGTGTGCAAGGCGGCATTGGCCTCGGCCTGGCGGATCAGGCTGGCCACGGCCTCGTCCACCCGAGACTGGATGGTGCGGGCGTCTTCCGGGAAGTGTTTGGCCACCAGCATGCGCCCCAGGTTCATGAACAGGGCGGCCAGGTACACCGACTCGCCATGGCGCTGCGTGCGGCACAGGCGCTGTGCCAACAGGCCGGCCAACAACGCCCGGCTGCATTCGTGGCGGGCGGCCTCGCCATCCCGACCCTTGGGCATGCGTTCGAACAACATCAGCGACGCGGCCAGCATGCCCACGCTCTCGAACCCCATCAGGGCCACCGCACGTTGCATGCTGGTGATGTTGCCGCCGCCCGCCGAGCGGTAGAACGCGGCGTTGATGATGCGCAGCAGCTTGCTGGTCATGCCCACGTCGCTGAGCACCTGGTTGGACAACTGGTCCAGGTGCGAGCGGTCGGAACGGGCAATGCTTTGAATGGCGCCGATGGACTCCCGCAGCGTGGGGAAATCGGCGTGTTCGGAAATGCGGGCCATCAGCCGGGCCAAAGCCTGGGCCCGGCGGGTGGCGGCATCGGCCTCGTCGCCGCTCGACGAGGCCACGGAAGGGTCAGGCGGGGATTCGAGGGTTGGGGTCATGGCAGGTCCACATCCAACCCAGTGTGCCTGCAATCAGGCCCCTCGCCATGGTGGACAACCCCAGGCCCGCCCCTCGGGGACCTGGGGCACAAGGGCTTTGCCCCGCGGCCGCTCAGTGGCGGAAGTGGCGCACGCCGCTGAACACCATGGCCACACCACGCTCGTTGGCGGCGTCGATCACTTCCTGGTCGCGCATGCTGCCACCGGGCTGGATGATGCAGGTGGCGCCAGCATCCACCACCACGTCCAGCCCGTCGCGGAACGGGAAGAAGGCATCGCTGGCCACCGCCGTGCCCGACAGCGACAGGCCCGCGGCCTGCGCCTTGATGCTGGCGATGCGGGCCGAGTCCAGGCGGCTCATCTGGCCTGCGCCCACGCCGTAGGTCATGCCGTTGGCGCAGAACACGATGGCGTTGCTCTTGACGTAGGTGGCCACCTTCCAGGCAAACAGCAGGTCTTGCAGCTGCTGCTCGGTGGGTTGCAGCTTCGTCACCACCTTCAGGTCGGACAGTTTGAGTTCATGGATGTCAGACGTTTGCAGCAGCAGGCCCGAGCCCACGCGCTTGGCGTCCATGAAGTTGCGGCCCTGGTCCCAGGCGGTGGGGCCACCGGGCGGCAGCGCGATTTTCAGGATGCGCACGTTGACCTTGGTCTTGAACACCTCCAGCGCCTCGTCGGTGAAGTCGGGGGCCATCAGCACCTCGACAAACTGCTTGGACACCTGCTGTGCCGCCGCGCCGTCCAGCGGGCGGTTGAAGGCGATGATGCCGCCAAAGGCGCTGGTGGGGTCGGTCTGGAAGGCCTTGCTGTAGGCCTCCAAGGGGTTGGCACCCACGGCCACGCCGCAGGGGTTGGCGTGTTTGATGATGACGCAGGCCGGGGTGTCGAAGCTCTTGACGCATTCCCACGCCGCATCGGCGTCGGCAATGTTGTTGTAGCTCAGCTCCTTGCCCTGCAGCTGCACCGCCGTGACCAGCGAGCCGGGGGCGGGGTACAGGTCGCGGTACAGCGCGGCCTGCTGGTGGCTGTTTTCGCCGTAGCGCAGGTCTTGCAGCTTGACGAAGCGGCCATTGCTCTGGCCGGGGAACAGGTTGCGCACGGGCGCGGCCTCTTGCTCGGGCAGGCCGTTGGACAGGTCGATGGCCGAGAGGAAGTCGCTGATGGCGGCGTCGTAGTTGCTGATGCGGTTGAAGGCGGCCACGGCCAGCTTGAAGCGGGTGGCATCACTGACGGCCTTGCTGGCCTTCAGCTCGGCCACCACTTCGGCGTACTGGCTGGCGTCGGTCAGCACGGCCACGTCCTTCCAGTTTTTGGCGGCGCTGCGCACCATGGCGGGGCCGCCGATGTCGATGTTCTCGATGGCGTCGGCCAGCGTGCAGCCGGGCTTGGCCACGGTGGCTTCAAACGGGTACAGGTTGACCACCAGCAGGTCGATGGTGTCGATGCCGTGCGCGGCCAGGGCGGCCATGTGTTCGGGCGTGTCGCGGCGGGCCAGCAGGCCGCCGTGCACCTTGGGGTGCAGGGTCTTGACGCGACCGTCCAGCATTTCGGGGAAACCGGTGACCTCGGCCACCTCGGTCACCGGCAGGCCGGCGTCGGCCAGCAGCTTGGCGGTGCCGCCGGTGGAGATGAGGCCCACGCCCAGGGCGTGCAGTTCACGCGCCAGTTCGAGGACGCCGGTTTTGTCGGAAACGGAAAGGAGGGCTCGCATGGATGGCCTTGACAAGGTTGGAAGTTGAAAAAACAAGAAACTTTTTGACACCTACCGCTTTATTTGCTTAAGGTGTTTGCTACACATTCAGGAGTTCACTCCGCCAGCCCGTGTTCCAGCAGCTTTTTGCGCAGGGTGTTGCGGTTGAGGCCCAGCCACTGGGCCGCGCGCGACTGGTTGTTCTGGGCACGCGCCATCACCTCTTCCAGCAGCGGTTTTTCCACGGCCTTGACCAGCATGTCGTGCAGGTTGGCGGGCTCGGTGCCGTCCAGGTCGGCAAAGTAGCGGCGCAGGTTGTCGCGCACACAGTCGGGCAGGTGGTTGGGCTCGGGGGCGGTGGCGGGCTCGGCCCGCACCGGGGCGGCCAAGCTGCCCGGCGGCAGCGATGTGTTCAGGTCGTCGAAGCTCATGACACGCAGGTGTCCCATTCGTCAAAAAAATCGTGCACGGCAGCCAACTGGGCGTCGGCGGCCTCCACGGCGTTGATGCGCTGGCGAAACGCCTCGGCCAGCGCCGGGGGCACGTCGCCAAAGGCCTTGGCGTACCAGGCCAGGTGTTTGCGGGCGCTGCGCACCCCGGTGCGCTCGCCGTACAGGGCGTGGTGTTCGCGCAGGTGGTCCAGCATCCAGGTGCGCAACTCGGTGCGGGTGGGGGGTGGCAGGTGCTCCCCGGTGGCCAGGTAATGCGCCATTTCCCGAAAAATCCACGGGCGGCCCTGCGCAGCACGCCCCACCATCACGGCGTCGGCCCCGGTGTGGGCCAGCACGCGCCGGGCGGCCTCGGGGCTGTCCACGTCGCCATTGGCCACCACCGGGATGGTGATGCGGCTTTTGATGTGGGCCACGGTGTCGTGTTCGGCCTGGCCGCGGTAGCCCTGCTCACGGGTGCGCCCGTGTACGGTGAGCATCTGCACCCCCGCGGCCTCGGCGGCCTGGGCGATGGCGGGGGCGTTCTTGGCCTGGTCGGCCCAACCGGTGCGCATCTTCAGCGTCACCGGCACGCCTTGCGGCGAGCAGGCGGCCACCACGGCCTCGATGATCTGCAGGGCCAGCGACTCGTTCTGCATCAGCGCCGAACCCGCCCACTTGTTGCACACCTTCTTGGCCGGGCAGCCCATGTTGATGTCGATGATCTGCGCGCCGCGGTCGATGTTGTAGCGGGCGGCGTCGGCCATCATGGCGGCGTCGGTCCCGGCAATCTGCACGGCAATGGGGGCGGTTTCACCCTCGTGATCGGCCCGGCGCGAGGTCTTGAGGCTGTCCCACAGGTCGGGGCGGGAGGTGACCATTTCACTCACCGCATGGCCCGCCCCCAGCTTCTTGCACAGCTTGCGAAAGGGCCGGTCGGTCACCCCCGCCATGGGCGCCACGAACAGCCGATTGGGCAGCACATGGGGCCCCAGGCGCAAGGGCTGGGCAACGGCAACGGGGGGCATGGGGGAATGGGCTGCTGAAAAAAGAGGCAGGATTGTAACGCCACCGACATCGTTCTTCCGCCCCTCCTCTCCATGGGTGAAGGACCCTTGCCCTACACTGCGCCGCGCCATGGACGCCTTCACCACCCAATTCCTGCAATGGCTCAGCCTGCCCGAGGTGGGGCTGAGCACCGTGTTTGTGGTGGCCACACTGTCGGCCACCCTGTTGCCCATGGGGTCGGAGCCGGTGGTGTTCGGGCTGGTGAAGCTCAACCCCGAACTGTTCTGGCCTGCGGTGCTGGTGGCCACGGCGGGCAACACGCTGGGCGGAGGCATCAGTTACTGGATGGGGGTGGGCACACACGCCGCGGTGGACCGCGCCCGCGGCCACCCCACCGAGCTGCGGGCGCTGGCCTGGTTGCGGCGCTTTGGGGCCAAGGCCTGTCTGCTGGCCTGGCTGCCCGGGGTGGGCGACCCGTTGTGCGCGGTGGCGGGGTGGCTGAAGCTGCCGTTCTGGCCGTGTGTGGCCTACATGGCGGTGGGCAAGCTGCTGCGCTACGTGACCCTGACGGCGGGGCTGTTGTGGGTGTTCCCGGGCGCGTTGCAGCCCTGAGAACGTTCAGCCCACCCGGCCCCGGGTGACCCAGCGCAGCGCCTCCAGCCACCACCAGCACACGGCCACCAGGACCAGCAGCGCCACCGCGTCGCGCCCGCCGGGCGCCACCAGACCCAACAGATCGCGCAAGGGCGGCACCGTCCAGGCCAGCACCAGCAGTGCCGCCTGCCCCGCCGCCATCCAACCCAGCCACCGGTTGGGCAAGCGCCAGGCGCGCCACACCGGGCGGTGGGGCTGGCGGTTGGCCAGCACCAGCAGCATCACCCCCGCCACCAGGGCGGCAAACCCCAGGGAACGGACCTGGGCCAAGGTCCCGTCGGCCTGCATCATCCAGCCACAGCCCAGCAGCAACACGGCGGCCACACCCAGCCCCTGCAACAGGGCGGGCACCAGGTGGTGCCACCCAAAAGGTGACTCGCCGGGCGCACGGGGCGGACGGGCCATGCTCCGCGGGTCCTCGGGCTCGTCCTCGAACACCACCGAGCAGGCCGGGTCGATCAACAACTCCAGCAGCACGATGTGCACGGGCAACAGCAGCGTGGGCCAGTGCAGCAGGGTGGGCACCAAGGTCAGGCCGATGATGGGCAGGTGCACCGCAAACACGAAGCGGCTGGCCTTGGTGATGTTGTCGTAGATGCGCCGCCCCTGGCGCAGGGCCGCGACGATGCTGGCAAAGCTGTCGTCCAGCAGCACCAGCGAGGCGGCCTCGCGCGCCACGTCGGTGCCGCGCTGGCCCATGGCCACCCCCACGTCGGCGGCCTTGAGGGCGGGGGCATCGTTGACGCCATCCCCCGTCATGGCCACCACCTCGCCGTTGGCCTGCAACAGGCGCACCAGCCGCAACTTGTGGGTGGGTTGAAGGCGGGCGCACAGGTCCACCTGTTTCAGCCGGGCTTGCAGGTGGGTGTCGTCCAGGGCGTCCATGTCGGCCCCGGTGAGCACGTCGGGCCGTTCCGACAACCCCACCTGCCGGGCAATGGCCCGGGCAGTGGCCGGGTGGTCGCCCGTCATCATGATGACCCGCACCCCCGCCTGGCGGCATTGCGCCAGGGCGTCCGGCACTTCGGGGCGGGGTGGGTCGGCCAAGGCCACCAGGCCCAGGAACTCAAAATCGAAATCGTGCTGGCTGCCCGGCCAGGCATCGGCTTGGGTGTTTTGCCAACGGCCACAGGCCACCCCCAGCACCCGCAGGCCCCGCGCGGCCATGGCCTCCACCTGCACTCGCCAGGCGGCGCGGTGGGGTTCGTCCAGGTGGCACAGGTCGGCCACCGCTTCGGGCGCACCCTTGGCGGCCAACAGGTGCAGCTCGGGTTGTGCGGTGGAATACACCCGGGTCATGGCCAGGATGTCGGCGGACAGCGGGTACTCCTGCTCAGGGGTGCGCCCGTCGTGGACGTGTTCGGTCCCCGCCAGCCGGTCGTACCCAAAACGCTGGATGGCCTTTTCCATGGGGTCGAACGGGTCCGCAGGGGTGGCCAGCATGGCGAATTCGATCAACCGGTGAAAGGCCTCGGGCAGCGCCGGGCCAGTGCCCGCCGCGGGCTCCGTGAAGGTGGCGTCGGCCACCGCCAACTCGGCCACCGCCATGCGGTTCTGGGTGAGCGTGCCCGTCTTGTCCACCGCCAGCACGGTGATGGCACCCAAGGCTTCCACCGAGGTCACGCGCCGGGTCAGCACCTTCTGGCGCGACAGTCGCCACGCCCCCAGCGCCAGGAACACGGTCAGGATGACCGGAATTTCCTCCGGCAGCACCGCCATGGCCAAGGCAATGCCGGACAACAGGCTGTCGAGCACGGGCCGCCCGCTCCACCACCAGGCCAAGCCCACTTGACTCACCGCCAGCGCCACGGCAGCCCAACCCAGTCCGCGCACCATGCGCCGGGAACTCTGCTGCAAGCCGGAGGGCGGCTCGACGGTGGTGGCCAGGTCCGCCCCGATGCGCCCCACCGCCGTGTGGGCCCCGGTGGCGGTGACCTCGGCCACAGCCACCCCGCGGGTGACCACGGTGCTGGCCGACACCTCGGGCGTGGCGGGGTTCTTGGCCACCGGCACGGCCTCGCCGGTCAACAGCGACTCGTCCACCTCCAGGCTGCCCTGCAACAGCCGGGCGTCGGCGGCAATGCGGTCGCCCTCGTGCAGCACCAGCAGGTCGCCGCGCACCACGTCGCGGCCAGGCACGCGAAGCTCCTGCCCGTCGCGGACGACCAGCGCCCGCGGCGCGGACAGGTCGCGCAGCGACTCGATGGCCCGCTGGGTGCGCCGCTCCTGCACCAGCGTGATGCCGATGACCACCCCCACAAAACCCAGCAGGAACAGGGCCTCGGCCCGGTCCCCCAGCACCAGGTAGATGCCGCCCGCCGCCAACAGCATGAGGAACATGGGCTCGGTCACCACCTCGCGCACCAGGGCCAGCAGGCTCTTGGGCTCGCTGCCAGGCAAGGTGTTGGGGCCGTCGGTCTGCAAGCGGTGGGCCGCTTCCGCCGCGCTGAGCCCTTGGCCATGCTCAGAACGGGGTGGGCAAATGGAATCGGAAGGGGTCATGCGCCCAATCTAGACCGATTTGCCGTGGTGTGCGCCCGAGCCACATCAAGGTTCCGTCGAATTCTTGACCCAAGCCCCCCCCCGCGCACCACGGCGAAAGGCAGCCCTGCATGCTTTCTGTGGGACGGCGATGTGGGCCCGTTGCAGCCCTCGAAAGGGGAGAGGGTGCCTTGTGGTGGACAATCGAGGGTTGACCCTATTGCTCAAACCCTTTTCAGCAACGGCATGCAAAACGCTTCAAAACCCCAGATCTCTGTCGAGAAGATCGGCGGCACCTCGATGTCCGCCTTTGGCGATGTGCTGCGGCACATCATGCTCCACGACCCCCACCGCATTTACGGGCGGATTTACGTGGTGTCGGCCTATTCGGGCGTGACCAACCAGCTGCTGGAGCACAAAAAGACCGGCGAACGCGGCATTTACGCCCTGTTTGCCGAAGGCAAGGGGTACCAGGATGCGCTGGCCCAACTGGCCACCAGCCTGAAGAAGCTCAACGCCGGGTTTGCCGAATTCGGCCTGCCGCTGGACGTGGCCGACGCCTTCATCGACCACCGCATTGCCCAGGCCCGCGAGTACCTGAGCGCCATGCAGCATGTGCTGGCCAGCGGCTACCTGAGCCGCAAGGACGTGCTGCTGGCCGCCCGCGAGGTGCTGGCCTCCATCGGTGAATCGCACAGCGCCTTCAACGCCGTGGAAATGCTCAAGGCCAAAGGCGTCCAGGCCATCCTGCTGGACCTGGCCGGGTTTGACGACAACGAGGCCTGGACCATCGACGAGCGCATTGCCCAGAGCTTCAAGGACCTGGACTTGGCCCACAACGTCATCGTGGCCACCGGCTACACCAAGGGCATCGAAGGCATCATGCGCGAGTTCGACCGCGGTTACTCCGAGGTCACGTTCAGCAAGATCGCCGTGGAAGTGCGCCCCGCCGAGGCCGTGATCCACAAAGAATTCCACCTGTCGTCCGCCGACCCCAACCTGGTGGGCCTGGAAAACGCCGTGATCGTGGGGGCCACCAACTACGACGTGGCCGACCAACTGGCCGACGTGGGCATGGAGGCCATCCACCCCAAGGCCGCCAAGCCCATGGAGCTGGCCGGCATCCCCATCCGCCTGAAAAACACTTTTGAGCCCGACCACCCCGGCACGCTCATCACCAAGGACTTCGTGGGCGAGCGCGCCCGCGTCGAGATGGTGACCGGCAGCGACAAGGTCACGCTGGTTGAGATCCACGACCCCAGCATGGTGGGCACCGTGGGTTTTGACGCCGAGCTGATGCAGATCTTCACCCAGCACGAGATCAGCTACATCCTCAAGGCCACCAACGCCAACTCCATCGCTCACCTGGTGTGGGACAACGCCATCACGCCCGAGCTGGTGGCCGAGCTGGAAACGCGTTACCAGGTGGTGACGGTGAAAAAGAGCGCCATCGTCTGCGCCATCGGCTCCAACATCGGCATCCCCGGGGTGCTGGCCAAGGCCGCACAGGCGCTGGCCGATGCCGGGGTCAACGTCAACTGCGTGTCGCAAACCCTGCGCCAGGTGAGCATGCAGTTCGTGATCGAACGCGAGGACTACAAGACCGCCGTCAAGGCCCTGAACCAGGTGCTGTGCGTCAACTCGGGCGCCCCCGTGCCCCGGCGCTGAGCCACCTGAGTGCGCCGGGGGCATTCCAGTCCCCGGCGCAGCAAAAAGCCCGCTTGCAGCGGGCTTTTTCATTACTCACAAATTTATAGC